>NSIG01000046.1 GCA_002737275.1 Opitutia bacterium | reverse complement strand
GGCGTTCGGTGGAGTCGGGGCGGCGGTTGAGAATCACGTCCTCGACTAGCACGAGAAGTTCTTTGTCCACCTCCTCGTAGACCTCGAGCATCGACGGGTTGACGATGCCCATGTCCATGCCGGCTTTGATGGCGTGATAGAGGAACGCCGCGTGCATGGCCTCGCGCACGGGATTGTTGCCGCGGAAACTGAAGGAGACGTTGGAGACGCCACCGCTGACCTTGGCGTGCGGGAGGTTCTGTTTGATCCAACGCGTGGCCTCGATGAAATCGACGGCGTAGTTGTTGTGCTCCTCGATGCCGGTGCCGACGGTGAGGATGTTGGGATCGAAAATGATGTCCTCGGGCGGGAAGCCGACCTGATCAACGAGGAGGCGGTAAGCGCGTTCGCAGATGCGGATTTTTTCGGCGTAAGAGGCGGCTTGGCCGTTTTCGTCGAAGGCCATCACGACGACGGCGGCACCGTAGCGGAGAATGGTGCGCGCCTGTTCGAGGAATTTTGCTTCGCCCTCTTTGAGCGAGATGGAGTTCACGATGCCTTTGCCTTGAAGACATTTCAGGCCGGCCTCGATCACCTCCCATTTCGAGGAATCGACCATAATAGGGACCTTGGTGATCTCGGGCTCGGAGCCGATGAGTTGGAGGAAACGCGTCATCGCGGCGACGCCGTCGATCAGCCCGTCGTCCATGCAGACGTCGATGACGTTGGCGCCGTTGTCGACCTGCTGACGGGCGACGGAGACGGCCTCCTCGTAGTTGCCGGCTTTGACGAGCTTGGCGAATTTTGGGGAGCCGGCGACGTTGGTGCGTTCGCCGACCATGAGGTAGGTGCCGGCGACGGGCGTGAAGGGCAGSGAGCCGGAGAGGGCCATCTCGGGCTTGAGGATATTGACCTTGCGGGCGGGCTTAAGCGCGACGGCCTCGGCGATCGCGGCGATGTGCTCGGGGGTGTTGCCGCAGCAGCCGCCGGCGATGTTGCACAGGTGGCTGTCGGCAAACTCGGCCATGAAGCGGGCCATGTCGTTCGGCTCGAGATCGAAGCCGGTGGGCGTGAGCGGATTGGGCAGTCCGGCGTTCGGGTAGCAGGAGACAAAGGTGTCGGCCTTGCCGGCGAGTTCGGCGAGGAATGGCCGCATCAGATCGGGGCCGATGGAGCAGTTGAGGCCAACGGAAAGCGGATTGTGGTTCCGCACGGAATTCCAAAACGCGCCGATCGTCTGCGCGGAGATCATCGTCTCGCCGCCGAGGCCGACCGCGGCGGAGATCATGAGCGGAAGTTTGATTTTATCCTCGGCGAAAACTTCCTCGACGGCGACGAGCGCGGCCTTGGCGTTGAGGGCGTCGAAAATCGTTTCAACGAGCAGGAGGTCCACGCCACCGGCGATCAACGAGCGGATCTGGCGGCGGTAGTCGGCCTTGCACTGGTCGAAGGTGACGACGCGAAAACCCGCATCATCAGCGTCGGGAGAATTGGAGAGGGAGACGGTCAACGGCCCGATGGCGCCGGCGACGTAGCGGCGGCGACCGGTGGCGGCGTGCGCGCGATCGGCGCAGATGCGGCACTGGCGGGCGGAGTGGAAATTGATGTCGTGCGCGAGCTCTTGGAGGAACTGATTCTCGATGACCTCTTGGTAGAACGYGGGCGTTTTGCGTCCGCCTTTCTCGCGCGGATCCTCAATAAAGAATTCGCTCTGCCCGATCGCGGTGGCGGAAAAGGTGTTGGTCTCGATGATGTCGGCGCCGGCCTCGAGGAAGCGCCGGTGGATGTCGCTGATTTGGTCGGGGCAGGTGAGGGCGTAAATGTCGCCGTTATTTTGGAGGTCCTTGGGGGCGTTTTTGAAGCGTTCGCCGCGGGCCTGCGCCTCGGTAATATTGTAACTGCGAATGGTCGTGCCCATGGCGCCATCGATGATGACCATGCGCTCCGCTAGGGTGCGGCGGAGGGCGATCTCGGCTTCGGTCATGAGAGGAGCGGACTTCGACATGGCGGGAAAACTAGGAGGTGAGGCGGGGTTGGCAAGATTTCATATCTACAYATCTTCATGCGTTGATATGATTGAGCTTGAATATACGACGGGGCTAAAGATTCTGGCTGCGCCTGACGTTCTTTTGAAATTTCTTAGAAACAGGGAAGGCCGTGAAAACCGGCCACAGTTACGCTGCGGTATCGCATCACAAACCCCCACCGGGCCGTCCGTCAGGCGGCTTCGGGCAAAGTCAATCGGGACGCTCATCCCGGTGAAGGCGAGGGGCGAGGCACTGTCCCGTCGTGCGGGCCGAAAGGCGTGCGCGGCGACGCGACGACATATGCGGAGTCCGAATATCTGATCTTTGAAAGCTCACGCGTYCGCCGCAATTACGTGCGGCGGATCGCGAAATCTTCATCGTAAAATGAAGCGTGAGGGTAGCCACGGCCGCGCCGGCTTTTCAGCCAACTAAACTGAAAACCCGGCGGGGTGCGCCTGCTCTTGCCTAACTAGGAAGACAGACACCTATGCATAAAATCAAATTCGCCGCCCTCGCGCGGCTTGCTACCGCATCGCTGCTTTCGAGCATCGGCACCGACCTCGGCCTTCGCGCCCAAGTCACGCCGGCCCAGCTCGAGCCCTTCGTGACGACCGGCACGCGCACACCGGCGGCTCCGAGCACGATCGGCACTGTCGTTGACCAAATCACCGCGGCCGAACTCGCGCGGCGCCAGCAAACCTCGCTCAAGGCCGCGCTTGGCGGCAACAGCGGCACGCCGCTCTTCGCCTCGGGCGCGAATGGCGCGCTCGGCTCGCTCTTTATGCGCGGGGCGAATTCCAACCAGACGCTCTTCCTCGTTGACGGCATTCGCCTCAACGACCCCAACACGGACTACCAGGTTTTTCTCGGCGGCGCGTGTGTGAGCGCGTGTGACAGCCTCGAAATCGCGCACGGCCCGCAGAGCACGCTCTATGGCGGCGAGGCGATCGGCGGGGTCATTTCTCTGCGTGCCCAGCGCGGCACCGGCGCGCCCAGCGCCCGGATCGCGGCTGAGGCCGGCAGCTTCGGCACCGTGCAAGGCTCGGTCGCGGCCCAAGGCGCGAGCGGCGCCAACAGCTACAACTTCGCCTCGGCCGGCGGCCGCACGGCGAACGACCGCCCGAACAATGGGTTTACTTCCGCCACGACTACGTTGCGACTCGACCGCACGCTTAACCAACGCGTGAGCATCGGCGGCACGGCGCGTTGGTTTCACGGTGACTACGGTGACCCCAGCGATCGCTTTACCAACGACCCCGACAACTCCACGCGCGAGGACAACGTGCTGGTGACGGCATTTGCCGATGTAAAATTAGCCGATGCCTGGACGGCGCGCACGGTGCTCGGCGGGCAAGATCGTCGCTTCGTCGCGGAGAGCCCGCGCGTCGGCCGCGCGACGGCGTTTACCGTCGTGAAGAACCGCCGGGCCGTGGTCGACACGCAATCGACCTACACCGGCATCGAGCGCCACAAAATGACCGCCGGCTTTACGGCCGAGGCGAACCACACGCGCAACACCGGCTTCGGTAACATCAACAAAAAGCAGGGCCTGTTCGCGATCTTCGCGCAGGACGAATTTTCGCCGGTGGACACGGTTTACCTAACGGGCGGGCTGCGCAGCGACGACTTCGATACCTTCGGCCGCGCGACGACGGGTCGGGCGACGGCGGCATGGCTCGTGGCGCAGCGCGCGGTAAAACTCCGCGCGACCTACGGCACGGCGTTTCGCTCGCCCAGCTTCTTGGATCTCTACGGGCAGAGCGCGTTCTACGCGGGCAATCCCAACCTGCGCCCCGAGCGCGCCCGGGCTTGGGACGCGGGCGCGGACTATTACCTGCCGGGGCAGCGCGGCACATTGAGCGCGACGTGGTTCTCGACGGATTACACCGACCTGATCGCGAGCACGTCGAATTTTCGCAGCGTGGAAAACATCCAGAAGGCGCGCACGCGCGGGGCCGAGCTCTCGGCGAAGACGACGCTGCCCGGCGCGGTCGAGGTGCGGGCGAGCTTCACGTATCTCGAAGCGCAGAATCTGACTTCGAACACGCGCCTGCTGCGGCGGCCGCGCCAGAGCGGCAGCGTCGATACGTGGCGCGACTTCGGCGGCGGCATCAGCGCCGGCGCGGGCGCGTCGTTTGCGGCGAACCGCCGCGATGTGAATGCGCGGACGTTTGCGCAGATCGACCACGAGGATTTTTCGGTCACGCGCGTCTACGCGGCGTGGCAGGTGAACCGGAGACTCACGATCAAGGTGCGCCTCGAAAACCTGCTCGACGAAAGCTACGAGGAAGTGAACGGCTACCCGGCGCTCGGCTTCGGCGCGTTCGGCGGGGTGGAGTGGAAGTTTTGAGCGGCTCCTGTGGCTTGGCGCACTGGGGAGAATGAAGGGGCCGGCCGGATTCTTTCAGCCGGCCCTTTTCTCAACTTTGCGAAAAGGACTCTCATTTTCGGCGGCAGGCTCCTTTGCCATAATGATTCTCTCCACGGGCCTGTTCGCGCCCGACGATAACCCGACTTAACCTCATGCCCTTGCCGAAAGATTTTATCTGGGGCGCCGCTGTGGCCTCTTATTAGATCGAAGGAGCCTGTGATGTGGACGGGCGCGGCCCGTCGAGCTGGGATGTATTCGCGCAACGGCGCCGCGCTTTCTCGATCTGCCGCGGTCGAAAACGTCGGTGACTTTCAAAACGGATTCCCCGTTACGGGCCAGTGCGACTTCCCTGTCGGGGACATTTCAGCATCGCATCGCCTTCGAACTTGAAGGGATCGCCCACTTCGCCACGGATAACTTTCTCGAGCTTTATCCGAACGAGCCGAAGACGGTCACCGTGAAGCTGGCCCAACCCCAGACGTTGAAAAAGCCGCAGCAAGCCTTCTCCTATCGTCCACCGGCCTCCGCCCACCTCAACCCCGACCCCGATGAGCGAACCCCATAAACTCCGACTTTCCGAAAAAATCTCCTTTGGCTTTGGCGACCTTGCCTCCGTGCTCTATTGGCAAACGTTCATGGTGTATCTGACGTATTTTTACACCGATGTCTTCGGCATCGCCGCGGTCGCTGCCGGCACGATGATCGGCCTTAGCCGGAGCGTGGATGCGTTTTTAGATCCGGTCATGGGCATGATCGCAGACCGCACGCAGACCCGATGGGGAAAGTTCCGGCCTTACCTGCTCTGGTTCTGCGTGCCATTCGCCGTGATGGGAGTGCTCACCTTCACCGTGCCGGACTTCGCGGCGTCGGGAAAACTCATCTGGGCGTGGGTCACCTTCAACGCGCTTATGCTGCTCTACACCGCGATCAACATCCCCTACACGGCGATGCTCGGGGTGATCACGCCAAACCCCAACGAGCGCACCACGCTTTCCTCCGTCAAATTCGGGTTCGCCTTTAGCGCCGGGATGATCGTCTCGGCCACGCTCCTCCCGATGTCGAAAATCCTCGGCGGCGGCAACGACGCGCGCGGCTGGCAGCTCTCGTTCGTGGTGATCGGCGTGGCGGCGGTGATTTTCTTCCTCATCACATTTTTCAACACCCGCGAGCGCGTCTTGCCGCCGCCGGCGCAGAAGACTTCGGTAATGCAGGATCTGCGCGATTTGGTGACGAACGGCCCGTGGCTCATCCTCCTCGCGACCACGATCACCTTTATCATCTTCGTCGCGGTGCGGAGCAGCGTGACCGTCCACTATTTCAAATATTACGTCGGCACCCAGATGCTCACCTTGCCCTCGTGGCTGCCCAAATTCGGTGGCACGCAGGAGTGGCGCCTCGAGGGGCTTGTATCGGTGTTCAACACCAGCGGCCAGCTCGCCTCCCTCGTCGGGGTGATTCTCGTGCCCTTCTTCGCCCGGATCGTGGGACGGAAGACGGCGTTCGTCGCGTTGTTCGTCGTGGCGATTGCTGCCACCGCGTCTTTTTATCTCCTGCGACCCGATCAGTTGCTGCTCATTTTTGGGCTGAACCTGCTGGGATCGCTCACGGGCGGGCCTCTTAGCGCGCTGCTTTGGGCGATGTATGCCGATACGGCCGACTACGCCGAATGGAAAAAAGGCCGGCGTGCCACGGGTTTGATTTTTTCCGCGTCCATTTTTTCGCAGAAACAGGGTTGGGCAATCGGCGCGTGGGTGGCGCTCGGCCTGATGCACAGCGTGGGTTTTGTCGCCAACGTGGAGCAGACGCCCGGGTCCTTGTACGGCCTCGTTTTGCTGATGAGTGTCATCCCCGCGGCCATCGGCATCGTCTCAATCCTCTTCGTGCTTTTTTATCCGCTCAACGAGGCCAAGGTCACATTGATCGAGGCCGACTTGAAGGCGCGGCGTGAGCAGGCGGCGCCGGCGGCGAACCCCGCTTGAGCGCGCTGCTCGGCAGGTTGCGCGCCCGCACCGTGGCGAGGGCGGACGGCGGACGCACGGCACTTGGTTCCGGTGGTCGGGCCCAGCAGCGTCATGGCATGCGGCCCGAGGTGTTGCTGATTTTCCTGACCGGGGGCGTCGAGGGCGGCGCGCGCCGGCGGGAGCGTAAACGCGAGGAAGAGGACGGCGGCGAGGAAAAGGAGCGCGCGGCGAGGGGACCGGCCCGGTAGGTCTGTCGACTGGCGGAGGGGCGGCGGAGGGGCGGCGGCGGGCGGCACGGGGGGGGCGGGGCTGAGGCGAGCGGAAAAAGAAAATGGCGCCGCGTGCGGGACGCGGCGCCATGGGGGTGGCAGCGGAACAATTCGCCGCTGCACTGGACGGTGGCGAGGCCGTTTAGAAGCTGAGGGTGTTGGTCACTGCCCAAGATGGGCCGTCTTTGATGCGATAGCTGGCGGGCGTGCCGTCGGGCTGAATGCTGATCGGGATGAGTTCGTTTTTGCCGAGGGCATTGCGGATGTTGAGTTGGATGCGCCACCTGACCGACTTGGTCAACTTGCGCTCGTAGCCGGTCCAGAGATCGACGCTTTGCTCAGATGGACCGAAGACAGGATTGGCGACATCGAAGCCGTCGACGACCGCGCCGGTGGGTAGGGTGAGGATTTTGCCGCGATAACCGATGGCTTGTTTGTCCTCCCAGCGGAAACCGCCGCCGGCGCTCAGGCCTTTCAGCACGCGATGGGTGAAATTATAGTGGGTAACGATGTTGAAGCGCCAGGGGCGGAGTTCGGCGACATTGAGGCCGTTTTTGCCGGTCTCCAAAAGGAAGGGGCTGTAGACCGAGGAGTTCCAATTTTGAAGGATGGTGCCGCTGCCCGTGGCGCCGCCGAAGAGGCGGATCTGGCCGGCGTCGCCGTTCCAGATCTTGTTTCGGGATTCGATCCAGCCGACGAGATTACCGATATTATTGGTGCTGGAGGCGCGGGTCTTGGACGCGTTGGCCGTGATCGTCCAATTCCGCGTGGGGTTGAAGCTGAGTTCGTATTCCTGGCCCTTGGTTTGCAGGTCTTGGGTGACCGTGTAGCCCGGAGGCTGGCGACCGAAGGGGGCGTTGGTGTCGTAATTGGCGGAGGCGGGTGGGAAGCCCCATTTGGCGGGGGTGGTGGGAATGGCCCAGGCGGAAAAGAGATCGGCGGGGAACGCGGCGAGCACGGCGGCGACGTGCTTCTGCTGGAGGGCGCGGTCGTCGGCGGTCTGCGTGAAAACGCCGTTAACGTTTTGCCCATAGTTGTAGTCGGTGTTGAAGGGCACCGTGCCTGCGAGGCCGGCCTCGAAACGTTTGGCCATCACCCAAGCGCGAGATTCCATCGAGCCGACCCAGTAGGCGCCGCCCCAACCAAAGTTCGTGTTCTTAATTTTACTTTCGAACCAATTAATTTTGAGGGTGAGCCGGTCTTGTAGGGTGGAAATCACTACGCCATAGTCCCTGGTGTCGCCGCTGGGTGGGGAGAGCGGCCGGTTCAGATGGTCGACGCGGCCGGCGATGGGCTCGAAGTTGGAGGATTTATTGTAGAAGACGCTGAGGTGGGTACCGAGCGGGAGGCTATCTTTCAAGAAGCGGGGCGTGTGGACTACGACGCTCTGGCTGCGGTTGATCGTCTTGAGCGTCTCGCGGGGCGCGACGGCGAACTTGTAAAGGGAAGGGTCGGTGTTGACCCAGCCGGCGCTCGTGCTCGCGGCGGAGGTGGTGAATACTTTGTTGCTATCTTCACGGTAGCCGAAGGTGGGCACGACGACGCCATCCCAGAAAAATCCCTGCCAAACGAGGGCCTTAGCAGTGAGGTCGTTGCGGTTTTTTTGCGCCTGACGCGTGAGACGGGCGAGGTCACCAGAGGCGGCGTTTAAAACCGTGGCGTTGTAGGTAGTCCAGCCGGCATAGTTAGCGGGATTTTCAGACTCGGTCGAACTGCCGTTGGTGAAGGGATTAAGCCATGGGTTGGCCGGATTCACGTAGCCGGCGATAGCGGGGTTAGTGGGTTTGGCCCAACGGGAATCGAAGTAACGAACGGCGGCGGTCGTGGGGGATTGTAGGGCGGTGACGTTGGGCAGTTGCAGACCGGCAGCGCTGGTGCGGGTGCGCAGGTCGGGCCCGAGATACGTCATGATGCCGACCTCGCGGGGGTCGAAGGCGTTGGACTGCCCGGTGATTTGGGAGAATCCCTCGTCCAGTAAAAAGCGGGCCCACTGGCGGTCATCAACGTCGTAGCGATCTTTGGAAAAGAGGCCGGTGAAAACGTGGCGGCCGAGGACGCGAGTGAGGAGGGATTTCGCGAGAAAATCTTCGGCACGCAGTTCGGCGAAGACGGTCGCGCGCATCGAATTGCGCTCGGTCTGACGGCCGCCGCTGCCGTATTGAGTGCGACTCATCACGAGGGGGCGGCCGGCGTTGGGATTGGGCGAATTGTCGTGGAGGGTCTCGTTGAGATCGACGGTGATGGCGGCTTGGCGGCCCTCGAGGATGACGTTTTGGCCGTCGCGATATTTCTGGTGGTCGTAGGCAAGGTCGAAGCCGAGACGGTTATTGAGAAAAGTCTGGCTGAGGGAGGAGTTGAGGACATCGAATTTGCGAAACTCGCTCTTGCTGGGGCCGTCGAGCAGGAGGTTGTAGAAATCGAAGATACTCGGGTCGGTAATGGAATTATCCTTCCACTGAGCGGGAAACGCGCGGCCTTCATTTTGGGCGGCTTGAAAGGGATTGGCGACTGCGATGAAACGGGCGAAAGGGATTCCACTGACCCCGGAGTCGATCTGGCCGTTTGGGCCGATGCCAAAACGGGTAGTCTTGTTGCTTTCGCCGACGATGGACGTGACCCCTGAGGTGGCTTGAGCGGATGATGCCGGATTCGGGTAAAACATGAAGCTGCCAGCCGTGAAAAACTCGGCGATCTGCGGCTGAAAACTCGGGTTGGGGATGTTGACGCCGTTTACGTTGATCTGGGCGTTGCGGGCACCGTTAGAGCCGGGGAGGAAGGAGCGGTAGTTCCAAGCGTCCCAATTATTGTAGACAGTGCGATTGAGGGCGGGGACGGAGCGGGTGCCGGTGCCGCCGGGATTGTTGGCTACAGTGACCGAGCCGGTGCGGAAAAATGGGGAGATGCGGTCAATCGGTGGCAGCGCGCGGGGGCGGTTGGACTCAATGTCGCCGGCCTCGTAGTTGATGCGGAACGAAGTCTTGGCGGAGCTTTTGTTGAGGAATGCGGGATCGTAACGAAGAGCGCCGTAGATGCGTTTGTCGCGGTTGAAGGCGGGATCCTGTCGATACTTGGTGTTGTCATCCAAAGCGGAGACCCGGACGGCTAATTCGTCTTTCAGAAAGACGCGGTTGAAATCGATGGAGAAGCGGGCGGTGCCGAAGCTGCCGATGCGGTTCTCGATCTTGTTGGAATCCTTAAACGACGCGGGATTCACGCCGGCGTTAATGATGCCGGAAGGCTGGCCTTGGCCAAAGAGAATGGAGTTGGGCCCGCGCTGGAGATCGACGCGGCCGACGTTGTAAGAATCCCATGGGATGTCGGTGAGGAAGAAATCACGCGCGTTGTCGGCGCCGCGCAGGCCACGGACGCGGTTTTGGGTGTTGGGCCGCAGGAGGGTCTGAGCCTCGTTGAGGGTGGTCTGGCCCTGGCCGGTGACGCTGGAGAAGTTGCCATTTACGCCGGCGACCTCGGTGCCGGTAGTATAAACGAGAAGGTCTTCGGAGTTACGGACGCCGGTGTCCTTGAGGAATTGCTCGGTGACCACGGAGAGGGCGGCGCCGACGTCTTTGAGATCGGTACGGAGGCGGGTGCCGGCGAGGGTATTAGTCGCGCGATAGCCCCGGTCGTCGTCGGAGGTCACGGTAAACGGTGAGAGCGTGATGGCTTTTTCCGTTTCATCGGTTCCGAACGGGATGGAGGTCGCGCGCTTTTCAAGCTGGGCGGCGGGGGCGGCGGGCGGGACGGCCTGCGCGACGAGGCGGGATAGTGGAGCGAGGCTTAGGGCAGCCAGCGCGAGGGCGACGGTGCGTCGCAGGATGGGGGAACAGAGGCTCATATTGATGGTCGGGTCAGGGTGAAATCGCGGCCGATGCCGGGAGTGAGTAAGAAACGTGAAGGCGGGAAATCCACGTCATGAAACGACAGAGTAACAGACCCGCTACGCACCGGGAATGAGTTTGCCTCTAAGATAATTGAGATTGGTTCACCCCCTTACCGGCGCTGAAAAATCCAAAATTTCTCCATGCGATTACCTGGTTAAGGAAACTAAGGCGCCGGTCGCCGTCATCGCTAAGTGACGCCGGCTCTATTCAAGATTTTCCGTTTTTACCCGAACCCCAGTTGACGAATCAGACGGGACGTTGCTGGGATTTTTTGCGGTAAGCGCCCGGAGAAATACCGGAGAGGCGCTTGAAGATCACGGAGAGATATTCGGGGTGTTCGAAGCCGGTAAGTTCAGCGATTTTCTTTAGGGGGAAATCGGTCTCGCTAAGAAGTTGGCGGATTTTAGCGAGCTGGACCCGGCGGATTTCGGCTTGGGGCGAACGGCCGATGTAGCGGCGGAAATTTTTCTCCAATTGGGCGCGGGAGGCGTGGGCGTTGCGCACGACTTCCGCAACTGAAATACCACTGCAGGCGTGCTCGCGGATAAAGCCGAGGGCGGCGGCTGTATTACGATCCGCGATGGCGAGCACGTCGGTCGAGTGCCGCGTGACTACCTTGGACGGCTCGATGCGGACATCTGTCGCCAGGGGTTTTACCCCCGACAACAAGAGATCGAGAAGCGAGGCCGCCTGGTAACCTGACTGAAAATTATTGGTAGCGACGCTTGAAAGCGCGGGGTAGGCGAGTTCGCACCGGATGAGATCGTTGTTAGCTCCAAGGATAGCGATCTCCTCCGGGACGAGAAAACCGGCGGATTGCGCGGCGGAAACGACCTGGAGGGCGCGGAGATCGTTGCAGGCCATGACGGCGGAGGGCTTGGGGAGGCGGCGAAGCCAGCGGGTAAGCAGCAGCATCTGGCGTGCATCCCAAGCGGGCGTAAGATCGCCAGGCCAATCGACGTCGAAGACCGAGCAGGCGGCGCCGCCGAGGTGGGCGGCCTCGGCGAAACCGTCGCGTCGCTCGCAGGCCCAGCGCTCGTTGCCGAAGCCCGAGAAACCGAGGGAACGAAAACCGCGCTCGATGAAATGTTCCGCACCGAGGTGACCAACCGCGACGTTGTCGGGGCGAATTTTTGGAATACCGGGAAAGGGCGGATTATCATTAAGATCGACAAGGGGAATGCGGCGGACGGCGCAGGCCCGCACTAGGGCGGGCGTGGTGTGGCGGCTGATGACGCCGTGCCATTTTTTACTCAGCAACCACTGGCGGTCGCCCTCGGCGCGGGCCTCATCATCAAGAAACGCGGCCCAAGGGCGGTGGGAACGTTCGTAGTGCGCGATACCCTGTAGCATCGCCTTGCTCTCCTCAAAACGGGTCACGAAGACGAGTAGGATCTTGGGTCTCACGACAAGAGGTTGAAAGCGGTGTCGCACGGGTGCAATGCGGGACGCGGTATGAAGAAAAAAGAAAACGCTCCCCATCCGGAAAAAAATCGGCCAACTCGGCGCATGGTTTTTTCTCCCGAATATTATGCGGCCGTAGCCTTGGTCTATATCGGCATGTGCGCGGTCGGCGTGGCAGCTCCGGTGGGGATGGCCAAAAAGTTGATCGAGCATTTTAAGATGGAAAAGATTCCCGTCGAAGGCGCCTGGTTTCACGTCACCTACGGGAGCAAGGACACGATCCCGGCGGCAGCGTTGCCGGCGCGCTACGGGTCGCCGCGCGTGGCAGGCACGGCGATCTATGCGCTCGCGACGCGCGAGGACTTTTCGGCGATGCACCGGCTCAAGACGGATGAAGTCTGGCATTTTTACCTCGGGGATCCGCTGGAGTTGCTGTTGCTGCATCCGGATGAGCGGGGTGAAGTCATCGTGATTGGGCCGGATGTTTTCGCGGGGCAACATCCGCAATACACCGTGCCGGCCGGCGTGTGGATGGGCGGCCGGCCGGCCAAGGCGACGCTGGAGGCCTACACGTTTTCCGGATGCACGCTGGCGCCGGGGTTTGACCACGGGGATTTCGAAATCGGTTACCGCGAGGAACTGCAGGTGCAGTTTCCCGCGTTTAGCGACCTGATTACGGGGTTGGCGCGGGACGAGCATGGGCGGCGGCCGGCGGCGGGCTAAACGGTAAAGAAAGGGTTGTCGCGGGCTTCTTTTTCATGGCGAATGGCAAAACGGTGTCACATGGCCCAAATCGAAATTAGCTTTCAGCAGTTCACGAAGCGGGTGCCGCTTACGATCAGTCGGGGCACGTCGACGCACACGATGATGGGTTGGTTGCGCTGGACGGAAAACGGCGTCGCCGGTTGGGGCGAGGCGGTGCCGTTTGCGATCGACGAGCAGCCGCAGACGGTCGAGCGCTACGAGGCGGCGCTGGCGGCGAATCGGGGTTGGTTGGAACGGGCGACG
>NSIG01000045.1 GCA_002737275.1 Opitutia bacterium | reverse complement strand
ACCTTCCGCCCATTTCTCGCCCCTCGCCTTCCGCCCTTCCGTAATTCCGTGTGTTCCGTGTGTTCCGTGGGTTCCGTGGGTTCCGTGGGCCACCCCTCCTAGATCCCCCCCTCCGACTTTCGTGTAGTTCGTATGTTTCGTGGTTAAACATTTCCGGTCCCCAATTCCTCCCATGTCCCTCCGCCTCGCCCCCACCCTCGCCCTTCTCCTCACCGTGCTTACCCCCCTCGCCGCCGCCCCAAAAAAATTCTTCGTCTACTTCGGCACCTACACCGGCGCGAAAACCGAAAGCCAAGGCATCTACCGCTCCCGTCTCGACCTCGCCACCGGCCGCCTATCGCCCGCCGAGCTCGCCGCCCCCGCCAAAGACCCCGCCTTTCTCGCCCTTCATCCCAACGGCAAATTCCTCTACGCCCTCGACGAAAGCAGCGGCCCCAAGCGCACGCCGTCCACCGGCCTCAGCGCCTACGCCATTAACCCGGCCACCGGCGCGCTCACGCTCCTCAATCAACAAACCCCCGGCGGCCCCGGCCCTTGCCACCTCGCCGTCGACGCCACCGGCCAAACTCTCCTTGTCGCCAACTACAGCGGCGGCAGCGTCTCGGCCATTTCTCTTCAACCCGACGGCCGCCTCGGCGCCCTCGGCTCCGTCGTCACACACACCGGCTCCAGCGTAAACCCCGGCCGCCAAAAAGCCCCGCACGCCCACGGCATCTACTTCGCCCCCGACAACCGCTTCGCCTTCGCCCCCGACCTCGGCATCGACCGCGTGGTCGGCTACCAACTCACCCCCGCCACCGCCCAACTCACGCTGCTTAAAAGTGGCACGGGCGTCCCGCCCGTGGGATCGCAAAGTGTCAGGGGCGCCCCGCCCATGTCCGTCACCCCCGGCACCCACCTTCCGCCTGGCTCCGGCCCACGCCACCTCACCTTTCATCCCACGGGCAAATTCGTCTACGTCATCAACGAACTGCTCTGCACGATGACCGCCTTCACCTACGAATCCGCCGCCGGCACCCTCACCTCGATCCAGACGATCTCCACCCTTCCACCCGGCGAAGCCATCCCAAAAGGCACCAGCACCGCTGAGGTTCAAGTCCACCCGAACGGCAAATTTCTCTACGGCTCCAACCGCGGCGCCAACACCCTCGTCATTTACACCATCGACGAAAAAACCGGCCAACTCACCTACCTCGAAAACGTCTCCACCCTGGGCCAGACCCCGCGCCATTTCGCCCTCGACCCCACCGGCACCTGGCTCCTCACCGAAAACCAAGACTCAAGCACCGTCGCCGTCTTCCGCGTCGACCCCAAATCCGGCCGCCTCACGCCTAACGGCCCTCTCGTCGCGGTCCCGGCTCCCGTCGCCGCCGTCTTCGTGCCCGCTTTGCCGACCCGCTAAGCCGCACGCGTCTTGGTCGTCGTCGGCGACGATGCGGGGCGTCCGCTCGTCGCCGAGATGCTTCGCTCCTACCGGGCCAATTCCGATGCAGCCGCCGGTAGCTACGCGGCCCTGACCGCATTTCGCGCCACGCCGGAACGCGACGATCTCGTGTTGCTCGATATGCTGATACCCGGGCTGAGCGGCGAGGAAACCCTCGTGGAGCTCCGCCGCGTGCGGGCCGATGTGCGCGCGCTAATCATCAAAGGATACAACGAAGGCGAAGGCATCACCCGCCACGCTGGCGGCGGCCCGCTGGCTGATACCAACGTCCCTTGATCAACAGACTATCACTGCGAGAAGCGCAGCTCCGAGGCAATCCAACGGATTGTCACGGCGCGCTTCGCCACCTCAAAATAACAAACGCCTAGAAATTAAGGGACGTTCGTATTACCTCGCGAAGCCCTTCACGCGCGGCGATCTCAGTGCCGCAGTTCGCGCCATTTTGAACTGACCGCGCCCATGCGCCTCGCCGCTCTTCGCACCTTTGCCCTCAGTCTGCCCCACACCGCTTTCGTCAAGCAGTGGGGCGAGTGCCTGGTCTTCAAAGTCGCCGGAAAAATATTTCTCATCATCGCCCTCGACGCCGACCTCGCCGATTCCGTCGTCTTCAAATGCGATCCTGCCGACTTCGACGTACTCACAGAAATCGACGGTGTTACCCAAGCCCCCTACTGCGCGAAACGGATGTGGGTGAAAGTCAGCGATCTCGCCGCCTTGCCCGCGCCCGAGCTCGAACGCCACCTCCGCCGCAGTTACGATTTGGTGGTCGCCGGCCTACCCAAAAAAAACCGACTTGCTCTCGCGTTCCCGATTTAGGCTTACCAAAAATCAGGGCGGGTGAGAGCTCCGGGAACTTCCCCTTGCGCCCCGCCTGCGGCCCGTAATTCTTTCGGCTTCGTTCACCTCCGCTCGCCGTGTCTCCCGCTCCCGCCAGTCCCGCCGCTCCGTCCGCCGCCCCCAAGCGCGCGCTCTCCCTCGGCGTCATTTTCCTCACGCTCTACATCGATCTGATCGGCTTCTCGATCATCTTCCCCCTCGGCCCCGATCTGCTCGGCCACTATTTATCGACCGACGGCCGCACCGGCGCTCTCGGCTGGCTCCTCGCCCAGACCGATGCCTTGGCCGCGAGCCTCGGTCGCGACAATGCCTTCGCCGCCGTCCTTTTCGGCGGCGTGCTCAGCTCGTTTTTCTCGATTCTTCAATTTATCTTCGCCCCGTTTTGGGGCGCCATCTCGGACAAACGGGGGCGTCGACCCGTGCTCCTGCTCACCGTCGCCGGCACCGCGCTCGGCTATTTGCTGTGGTTCATCAGCGGTTCGTTCTGGGTGTTTCTGATCTCACGCATCGTCAGCGGCGCCTTCAGCGGCAACCTGTCCGTTGCCACCGCCGCCGTGGCCGACGTGACCACCCGGCAGGAGCGCGCCAAAGCCATGGGCATTGTCGGGGCGGCGTTCGGTCTCGGTCTGGTGACCGGCCCCATGCTCGGCGCCCTGACCTCCCAGCTCAACCTGCTCACCGCCAACCCTGAGCTCGCGCGTTTCGGCATTAATCCGTTTTCGGTTCCCGCCCTTTTTGCCTTCGCTCTGTGCTTGGTAAACCTCGTCTGGATTCATCGCCGCTTCAACGAAACCCTCACGCCCGCAGTGCGCGCCGCGGCCCGCGATCCGCGCATCCGCAACCCCGTCACCGCCATCTTCGGCCTCGCCGATCCCGGCATCCGCCGCGTCAACCTCGTGGCCTTCGTGTACGCCCTCGCCTTCGTCGCGATGGAGGCCTCGCTCACGTTTCTCGCCGCCGAACGCTTCGGCTACACCGCGAGGGAAAACGGCTACCTGCTCGGTTTCCTCGGCGTCTGCTCCATCGTCACGCAGGGTTTTATCGTCCGCAAACTGCTCGCACGCGTTGAAGAAACCCGCGTTCTGAGCGCCGGGCTCGTCTGCTCAGCCGTGGGGCTGCTCGCGGTCGGTTTCGCGATGCAGCCTTGGTTGCTCTACGCCGGCCTCGCGCTCCTCGCCGCCGGCTCCGGTCTCGTCAATCCCGCCAGCACCGGACTCATCTCGCTTTACTGCGGTCCGCATGAGCAAGGCCGCATGCTCGGGATCTTCCGCTCTCTCGGCTCGCTGGCCCGTGCGATCACGCCCGTCGTGGCCGGCGCGGCCTTCTGGCTTTACGGCTCACGCAGCGTTTTTCTTGCGGCCGCCGTATTCGCCATCGGAGCGTTCAGCCTGAGCCTCGCCTTGCCCAAGCCCGCGAAATGAACCGACGCCGCCTCATCGCCCTCGCCCTCGCCGGTCTTGGCAGCGCGCTGCTCGCCGGTTGCTCGACGTTTCGGCGCGAAGCGCCGCGGCCCGGGCGCACGACCCTTGATTCCCCCTTGGTGATTTTGCCCGCCCAGCGCCAGGGCACATATCTCGTCGTCGAGGGCAAATGGGATCGCGGCGGCCCTTGGCGTTTCCTAGTCGATACCGGAGCCAACACCACGTTGGTGACGCCGGAATTTGCCAAGCGCTACGGCGTCAAAGACGACCTCGCGGCCCCAGCGGCTCCCGTCACCGTTTTTAGCGCCGACGGTATTCCGGTTTCGCTGCAACCGGTCACAATTCGCGAGCTGGAGCTCGGCGGCGCCCGATTCGAACGCATCGCGGCGCGGATCTACGACTGCGCCGCGCTTTCCGCGCACTTGGGCGTCAAGATTGACGGAGTCCTCGGCTTCCCGCTGTTTCGCGAGACCCGGCTGACCCTCGATTACCCGCGCAACCGCGTCGTACTCACACCCAATCGCAGCGAAGCGTTGGTCCCGGGGTTCTCCGTGCCGTTCAGCAACGCCAATAAAACTCCGCTAATCTCCATCCGGCTCGCCGACCGCACCTTCATTGCCCTCATCGACAGCGGCAGCGACGGCGGTCTGAGCCTGAATCCCGTGGGACTACTGCCCAACTTCACCTTCGGCCCCCGCGAAGGCAGCACCGTTGGCACGTTGGCCGGCGACCGGCCCCAGCAAATCGGGCGGCTCGCCGAAACCCTAATCATCGCCGACTACGCGTTCCCAACCCCCATCGTCGAACTCTCCGACGAGCTGTCCTCGATCGGCGGCTCAATTCTCAAGAATTTTAGTGTCACCTTCGACCAAGACCGCGATCGCGTGACCTTCTACCGCGACTCGCCCGCCCCGATCCTAACGCCCCGCCGCCGTAGTGCCGGCGTCAGCTTCGCCAAAAATCCCGCCTACTGGCGCGTCGCCGGAGTGGTGCCCGACTCGCCCGCCGCCACCGCTCAGGTGGAGTCACGCGACTTGGTAACCCGCATCAATGGCGAGCCGGTGGCCCGCTGGGATTTCAGCCGTTACGAACAGCTCATCAACACAGCGGACGCGTTCACTTTTACGTTCCTCAACGGCACGAGCGAAACTGAAAAACGTCTTCCGGTCTTCGACCTCGTGCCGTAGCGTCGCTGAGCTCTTCAGAGCTTCTTGCGCAGCAAGAACGCACCCGCTCCGTCGTGTCCTGTGAGCCAAGGTTGACTGATGCTCTTGGCCTCGAGCTTAAACGGCCCGCCCGCCCGGCTGTCGAAGAAGGCCTTGATCACGCTTTCATTTTCCTCGGGATCGATCGAGCACGTCGAATAGACCAACCGTCCACCCGGAGCCACGAGTCGTGCCGCCGCGTGCAACAACTCGAGTTGCTGCCGGCCGTGCTTGTGAAAATCACCTTCTTGCAGACGCCATTTCACGTCCACCCGATGCCGCATGACGCCGGAATTCGTGCAAGGCACATCCAGCAACACCGCGTCATAGCTCGTCGGCAGCCGCGATGCGTCGAGCGCCGCAAATCCATCCTTCGCCACATCCGCCTGCACCAAGGCCACCTCCACCACCTCGGCCCGCGCCAGATTTTCCTTGAGACGCGCGATCCGCTCCCCGGGCAGGTCCATCGCGACGACGCGGCCCGGGCCTTTGGCCGACGGGGCGCCGACTCCCGAGACGACCATAGCGTCGGCGATTTGCAGACTCTTTCCGCCCGGCGCAGCGCAGACATCGAGCACGGTCTCGCCGGCGCGAGGCGCGAGCAACTCCACCGCCAACCGCGTCCCGGGATCTTGGAGGTAAAGTTTCCCCTTTTTTAGCAACGGCTCGACGTCGCTCCAACGTCCGGACGGAACTTCACAAAACCCGTTCCATGGCGTGGCCTTCAGCCAATCCGGTGGCGCCGCCGCCCCGGCGCGCCAACGCGCATAGACCGGTGCCGGCGATTGATTCCACTTCAGCAAGGCCCGCGTATGCTCGGCCCCATAGTTGGTGAGCCAGCGTTTCACGATCCACTCGGGATGGGAGTAGTAGCTCGCCAGCACATCCGACGCCGCGAGGCGGTTGGGGGCGAGTTGGGCGTGCAACGCGATCGCGAGCTTACGAACGACCGCGTTCACCAACCTCGCCTCCGCCGCGCTCGCCAACTGCTTTGCTTGATCGACCGCATGGTGGACAATCTTTGCAACCAATCCCTTGTCCGCGTGCTCCCCTTCGGCCTCGATGAGCTCGAAGCCCGCGAGATAAAGTACGGATCGAGTCGAGTAGCGTGGCGGGTGGGCGATCAGTTTCGCCAGTTCCCCTTCGAGCCGGCTGGCGTGACGCACCACCCCGAAAACGAGGTGCTGACAACGCGCCCGCTCCGGCCCGGTCCACTTACCGGGCAAAGTCTCAAAAAGTGCGTCGATTCGCTCGCGGCGCTCAAGCCAACGGGCTACCAATTGCGCCGCTGCGGGCCAAGCCGTTAGCCGTAATGGTTCGTTTTGTGGGCTCATGGGCGCGTGGATTCGAGACTCGGATTGACAGCGGTCGTCATTATCCGCTCAACTCTCCCGTTCAGGCTATCACTCACGCAACCATGAATTCCGCTGAAGTATCCGCGCTCATCGCCAAGAACCCTACGCTTAAGGCGTCCAAAGCCAAGTTGGAGTCCATGGAGGCTAACGCCTACGTGGTACACCGGAGCTGGGGATTCGGCCAGATCAAGCGCTACGACGATGCTGCCCAAAAGCTCATCATCGATTTCAAGGGTAAGAAGGGTCATTCAATGGATCCTTCGTTCTGTCTCACGACCATGGATGTGCTGCCGCCCAAACATCTGCTCGTCCGAAAAGAGACCGACACCAAGACGATCAATGAGTTGATTGCTGAGAATCCCGCCCAACTTCTCGTCGAGACCCTCCAAGGGTACCCCAACAACGCCGCTACCGCCGTCGAGGTTGAGATCGTTCTCTCTCAGGTGCTCGGCGAAGAGAAGTTCAAGAAATGGTGGTCCGCCGCCAAGAAACTCATTGCCAAGGACGCTCGCATCTCAGTTCCGGTTAAGAAGACCGATTGCTACGTGATCCGCGAGACACCGGTTTCCGCTGAAGACGAACTGGTGGAGCAATTTACCAGCACCCGGTCGGCCCGTCGCCGCATCCTTCTCGCCGAAGAACTGGTCGACGGCTCCGACAAGGCCACCTCCCAAAAAGATTTGGTCACCGTTCTCGCCGGCCTCGCCGAGTCCGTGAGGGACAGCAACCAGCTCGACGCCGCCGAACGTCTCTACGGAGCGGCAGTCCGCGATGATCTCGCGAAGCTTGTCGCTTCGGAGACGGCCTACGAACCCACTCAAGCCAGCCTCATCGCCAACCAGCGCGACCTGCCCGAAATCGCCGAAAAGATCCCGGTCCACTTCCAAAGTCGGTTCCTTGAACTCATTTTGGCCACCCACCCGATCGAGACCCGCGATATCGTCTTCGGCCTCCTCAAGGTTTCTCAAGGGAAGTTCACCACTGAGTGCATCAACTTTCTCATCGAACAGAGCTACTCCGACGATCTCGCGGCCACCCTCTCCCGTTGGCAAACCGAGCAAAATCTCCGCGCCCCGGTTTTGCTCTGGATCGTTAAGAATCGTCATTCGAAGAAATTTGCTAAGCTGCTGAATGACCTGATCACTCCCCGCCTGCTCAGCTCCGTCTTCTTCGCGATCGACTACGAAGCACTCCAAGCCGCCAGCGCGCGCCGCATTCCATTGGCCGACATCCTTTCCGAGGATACCGATCTGATCGCCGACCTGTTGTCCACCGCCGATCCCGAGACCGCCCGCGACCTTGCGAATACCCTGATGTTGAACCAAGGCTTCGAGGAACTGACCAAAAAGTCGCTCCTCGCCCGCTTCATCAAGATCTTCCCCAAGATCCAATCACTCGTTGCCGCCGATGCCGAGAGCAAGGAAGAGCAACTTCTCGTTTCCCGCGGAAGCTACGAGCGCAAGCGCGAGGAATACGAGAGCATCGTCTCAAAGAAGATTCCCGAGAACTCAAAGGCCATCGCCACCGCCCGCGAGCACGGCGACCTCAAGGAGAACTCCGAATACAAGATGGCCAAGCAGGACCAACAGCTTCTCATGGCCCAGAAGACCCTGCTCGAAAAAGACCTCGGCCGCGCCCGCATCACCGACTTCAAAGAAGCCTCGATCGAGCAAGTCAGCGTGGGCAGCATCGTCAGT
Source organism: Opitutia bacterium (assembly GCA_002737275.1). GTDB lineage: Bacteria > Verrucomicrobiota > Verrucomicrobiia > Opitutales > Opitutaceae > Tous-C4FEB. Next base: position 31,728 of record NSIG01000045.1, on the reverse strand, counting down.
GTTAAAACCGGCGGCGATAAGGCTACCTACACCCTGCTCGGTGTGTGGGACGGCGATCCCGATAAAAATATCCTCTCCTACAAGACCCCGATGGGGGCCGCTTTCCTCGGCAAGAAGGTCGGCGAGACCGTTAAAGTGAAGACCGGTAACTCGGAAGAGTCCTACGAGGTACTGACCATCGCCCGCTACATCGACACCTTGTAAACGAGGGAAGCGCGGTCGTCCCCCCGGCCGCCCCAAGCCCGACCGCGCCACGCGCCGTCGGGCTTTTTTCCGTCCGCACCCGATCAACGCTTTCTCCCCGTTAAATTGGACGCCCTCGTCACAGGCGCCTTGGTTGGTTTCTCCATCGCCGTTCCGGTGTGCCCAGTCGGCCTCCTCTGCATTCGCCGCTCGCTTAGCGATGGTCGGCTCGCCGGCTTCGTCACCGGTATGGGTGCTGCAGCCGCCGACACGCTCTATGGCCTCGCCGCCGCGTTCAGCCTCACCGCGCTGACCAACTTCCTCGTCGATCATCGCACCTCATTTCAGCTCTGTGGCGGCTTGTTCATGCTGGGCCTCGGCGTTGCAACCTTGCGCTCCCGCCCGGCTGCCTCAGCCGCTGACCGCCCGGCCCACCACCCCGGGGTCGCTTTCGCCTCGGCCTTTACCATCACGGCCACCAACCCGATGACCGTGCTCGCCTTCATCGGCATCCTCGCCGGATTGAGCCACACGGCCTTCGATACTTTTTCCTCCTTGCGCCTCGTCTTGGGTGTTTTCCTCGGCAGCGCCGCCTGGTGGTTGATTCTCAGCAACGGCGCCGCCCACTTCTCCCGCAAGCTCCAGTCCGGCGGATTCCGCGCCCTGAACTTAATCGCCGGCACCGGCATCGTTTTGATCGCGCTCTGGCAACTCGCCCAACTTGCACTCTGTCTCGGGTGAACGGCCGGGAAAGCCAACGACTCCGACCGCGCGATTGCGAACCGCGTAACCCACGCCATCCGGAACCTTGCCTCCCTTCGCCCAGCCCTCACATCCTACCTCCGTGAACGCTACGTGGGACATCCTAAAAACTCTCTCCGACCCCACCCGACTCCGCCTGCTTGCACTCGTGCTCAACGAGGAACTATCGGTAGCCGAGTTGCAGGAAATCCTCGGTATGGGCCAGTCGCGCATCTCATCCCAGCTCGCCCTTCTCCGCCAAGCCGGCCTCGTCACCGACCGCCGCGAAGGGAAAAAAGCGTTTTACTCCTTACGTTCCTCCGTCGCTCCCGCCTCACTCGCCCTGCTCCGCGCCGCCGTTGCCTCCGTCGCGTCCCTGCCCGAACTCACCGACGACCGAGCCAACCTTGACCGCATCCTCCAAAAGCGCCGGCACACTCAAGAACAATACTTCAACCTCATCGCCGGCCGCCTCGGCAAAGCCTACTGCCCCGGCCGTTCTTGGGAAGCGATCGGCCACCTCGCCCTGCGCCTCACGCCCGCGATCACGATCGCCGATCTCGGCGCCGGCGAAGGCCTCGTCTCCCAGCTCCTCGCCCAACGCGCCTCGCAGGTCTGGTGCATCGACAACTCCCCCCGCATGGTCGAAGTCGGCACCGAGCTCGCCGCCAAAAACGGCCTCGCCAACCTCGCCTACAAACTCGGCGACATCGAACGTGTCCCGCTCGCCGACAACTCAGTGGACCTCGCGATCCTCAGCCAAGCCCTCCATCACGCCCAGCACCCCCAGCGCGGCGTCGAAGAAGCTCACCGCATCCTCAAGCCCGGCGGCCAAGTCCTCATCCTCGATCTCGCCGAACATACCTTTGAAAAAGCCCGCGAACTCTACGCCGACGTCTGGCTCGGCTTCAAGGAGAGCGCTCTGCACGGCTTCCTAAAACAAGCCGGTTTCCACCACGTCGAAGTCACCACCGTCGCCAAAGAACCCGCCGAACCCTTTTTCGAAACTCTGCTCGCCAGCGGGCTCAAGTCCGCGCCACAGAACCGCCATAATTTGACCGACTGCTAAGGCGTCAACCCCTCCGGCACATTTGTGCACTGCGGCTGCGCACCGGCCGGCAGCGACGGGATCGCTCCTTCGCCTGCCTTGGGCAACGTCCCGTTCAGCTCTTGCCGCCAATGCGCGACGTCGCCGCCGGGGCAATACACATAAATCATATGCATCGGCTCGTCGCCGGTGTTCGTCAGTTGGTGAAACACCGTCGGCGGCATAAAAACAGCCTGCCCCGCCTTGATTGGACTCCGCTCCGTGCCGACACAGATTTCGCCTTCGCCCTGCACGATGAAATACACCTCCTCCTGCTCTTGATTGTGCCACGGCACTTGGCCGCCCTTTGGCTCCAAGATCGAGTAACCCATCGAGAAACCTTTCGCGGCGATCGGTTGTCCGAGTTGACCAACCAGCCCGCGGCCCCATCGGCGCGCGGGAAAAATTCCTCCAGGTAGTTTGGCGAGATCGGCGATAATCATTCGTTCACCCTTGGGTCTCACCCAAAGCCGAGGCGAACTTTTTCCTCTTCAAACCACCGCGAGTCCGCTGCGTTTCAGCAGCGCCGACACATCCGGATCGCGCCCCATAAAATCCCGGAAGAGTTCGTGCGGATCGGCCGCGTTTCCGCGGCTGAGAATTTTCTCCACGAATTCCCGACCCACTTCGGCGCTAAATAATCCTTCGTTCCGAAACCGGGAAAATGCATCCGCATCAAGCACCTCGGCCCACTTATAGGAGTAATAACCGGCCGCGTAACCCACCGGATCGGAGAAAAGGTGATTGAAACGTTTCACAATCGTCGGGAGCGGCGGCTCCGTCGGAACCAAGCAGTCCGCGATCAGGGCCCGGGCAACCAGCTCGACATCTTCGCCCTCGGTCCACGCCGCCGTCCGCCGATGCAGGAGCAAATCCATCTTCGCAAACGCTACTTGCCGCATCGTCGCGCACGCCGCCCGGAAGTTTTTCGCTGCGATCAATTTTTCAAAAATCTCATCGGGGATCCGCTCTCCGGTCTCAAAGTGCCGCGCCAACAGATCGAGACTCGCTCGTTCCCAACACCAGTTTTCCATGATCTGCGACGGCAACTCGACGAAGTCCCACGCCACATTGGTGCCATTGAGCGACTTGATCTCGACCTCACCCAAAAGGTGATGGATCAAATGGCCAAACTCGTGAAACACCGTCTCAACTTCGCGGTGCGTCAGCAATGCCGGCCGGGCCCCGTTGGGCGGCGTGAGATTTCCACAAATGTAGCCGAGATGCGGCGCCCGCCCGCCTCCGACAGTGGGTCCGCCGGTGATCAACGAGCCCATCCAAGCGCCGCCACGCTTGGATTCACGCGGATGCCAATCGGCGTAAAATGAACCGACATGGCGGCCGCGCCGGTCGTGCATTTCGTAAAACTTCACTTCCGAATGCCACGTCTCAAACGTTCCGACAGCGCACTCGCGCACCTGCAATCCAAAGACTCGGTGGGCCAGTTCAAAGAGACCGGCGATGACTCCAGCCATCGGAAAATACGGCCGCAAAATCTCTTCGTCGAAGGCATATTTTTCGCGGCGCAAACGCTCCGCCCAAAGTGCGACTGCCCAAGGCGCCAGCCGGGTCGGCTGAGGTGCTCCCGTCTTCCGGGCCTTGAATTCCTCCAACTCTCGACACTCGCGGGCAAACGCCGGCGCCGCCCGCGCCTGAAATTCCTCCAGAAACCCAAGTGCCCGCGCACCCGTTCTGGCCATGCGACGGGCCAACACGAGATCGGCAAAGTTTGCCTGCCCCAACAACGACGCCTTCTCGGCGCGCAGCGTCAAAATTCGCCGCACGAGCTCCGTGTTATCCACCGGCGACGCCGTTCCAATCGCCGCCGCTGCGTGCCACATCTCCCGCCGCAAACCTTCATCTTCCAGATAAGTCATGCACGGCTCCTGCGACGGCATGTGCAGCGTGAAACGCCATACCGGCCGCTCCGGCGTACCCATTTTTTTTGACTCCGCACTCCGCTTCGCTCCGGCCACCGCGTGAGCCGGCAAACCCGCCAGCCGCCGCTCGTCATCCACGATTAGCTCCCACTGGTTCGTCCCGTCCAAAACATTCTCCGAATAGCGCTGCGTGAGCTGGGCCAGCTCGGATTGGAGTGCTTCGAGCCGTTGCCGTTTCTCCAGCGGGAGATCTGCGCCTGCTTGGCGAAAGTCCGCCATCGTCTCATCAACCAAGCGTCGGTGCACGCCGGTCAGCGCCGACGCCGCCGGCGTCCCGGCGAAAGTTTTCAACCGTTCCCAAAGCGACGCGTTGAGCGGAATTCCGGCGTAGAGCGAAGTTACTTTCGGCAGCACGGCGTTGTGCGCCTCGCGCAGCGCCGGCGAATCGGCCACCGATTGCAAATGACCGACCTTGGACCAGGCGTTGCCCAACGGTTCCGTCGAAGATTCGAGCGCCAAAAAAGTCGATTGAAATGTCAATTGGCCGAGATCTTGGCGGGCGACTGCATCAATCGCGCCCTGCGCACGGACCACCGCCAAAGCGATATCCGCCACCACGTTTGCCGGTAGGTGAGCCGACCACAGGGGCGGAAACGAAGAATCCAGAAACGGGTGGGAGAGCATGGAAATCCAAGGATTCGCACGAGGGTGCGAAGTCAAACCACATCCACTACCACGCGTAACCAACCCCGAAAGATATCAACCTCGGCGCTGCTGGAACGGCCGGCACTTCCTGATAATTGCTGTTCCATAGGTTGTCGGCCCGCACCGTGGCGCTAAACCCTCGCCAGCCGGCCGGGCGATACGCCAAGCCGAGCGCACTGAAGAGCGCTTCATCGCCCCCGCGAGCTCGCAGTGCATTGTCCGCCTGGACCCGCGCCGCGTTGTCCAACGCCAGACTCCATTCTGCGCTCAGCCGATAGTTCAGAGCGGCAGTCAGCCGATGCCGCGCATAATTGAGCGTATAGAAACTGGCATTCACCGGCGCGCCCCGATAATCCGCGTCTTTCAAAAGCCCCGTGTAACCGACCATCAAATCCACTCGGAACCACGAGCGGCGGACGACGAATTCAAATCCGGTCGTATCCACATCCACCGCATTCGCGGAACGAGCCGTCACCCCACGGCGAAAGGTCCAGTCCACCGACCCACGATCCGCCCGGCGAAACAAAGCGGCTTGGCCGATCCAATCCGTGGCCCGCCCCACCAAGCCCAGCTCCAAATTTTGGGAACGCTCACGGCCGAGGCCAGCCTTGCCCCGGAACAGCCCCGCCGCCGAATTCGCGTTGAGCGCGGTATAGCTGGGCAACTGCGACGACCCGGCGTAACTCAAAAACATCCGACTCACAGCCGACGCTGACCACTCGCGACTGACCTCGATCGCCGGCGATCCGAATCCTCCGGCGCGGTTGGAGTCGTCGTAGGTCGCCCCGAACTTGGCCCCGATTCGGCTCGCACCGTCCAAGCGCCAAAATTTTTCACCGACCGCGGCTAACTTGGCGAGGGTGCGCGTTTGGTAGCGCCCGAAATTCAAAGAGGTCGACTTGATCTCGTCGCCCAGGATCTCGCCGCGAAACACGACGGCCTTTTCGCGGTCACCCACGCGCCCGGACACCGCTGCTCCGCTGACCCACGTCGTATGTTGGAAGGGGTGAATCGGGCCAAGTGGCGCGAAACGATTAAACGCATAATCATCCTTGTTTCGCCGGTGATACGCCGCGGCCTCGAGGAAGGCCTCCGGCCCCAGCACGAGTCGGTGATTCAGGGCCCAAAACACCGTTTGCAAGTTCTCGGATTCTGGCGAGTTGAACGGCGTGTAAAGATTACGCAGGCCAAAAAATTTTGCCTGGTAGCCTGCAAAAAAGTCGGTCTGCGAGCGAGCACCCACCCTTTGCAATCGGGCGTTTACGCGCCCAAATTCATGATCGCCGTCCGGCAGCAACCCTTCACTCGAAGAATGCGCGACCGCCACATCACCCCGAAGAAATTTTCCGGAAAATCCTTGGTAGAGCGACGCTCCAACCAGTTGACCCTCGCCGGCCGAGATGCGAAGAGATCCCTCCGCTCGGATCGGACGCCAACCATAGATAACCGCGCCGGAGGTCGCATTCGTCGCGTTGATGGCAAAGTCCGTCCCCGTCATCACCTCGGGCGGCTGCAGCATCTCAGCCGCGATGGGAATCTCGGCCAAATAGTGTCCGGTCTGCGGATCGACTACGGAGACTCCGCCAATCCTGATTCCCACGGTTTCAAACGTTCCTCCGCGGATGGTCAGATCCGCCTGGGCTTCGCCCAAATTGCGCGCGTGTAAATCAACGCGGGGTTCGTAACGCAGCCCCGATACGGGCATCGAGAAAGTCCCCGCAGGCACTTGATTCGCGACTCGGGCAGATACCACCTGCAACTCGGGCATGATCTCGCCTAAAGGCCGCCCGGGTAACGAAGTATGCGACAGCGCCAAAATCGCCAACCAGCCCGCAGCAGTTGCGATTGCACGCGGCCAATTCGTCATTTGTTAACAGCTTTCGATTAAAAACTTTACTTTCCGGGGACTTCCGAAAAAAGCCCCCCGAGCATTGGGGGGCCAAATAACCCGAGTGGACTCAGTCGCCGTCGTTGCCGATTGCTTCGACCGGGCAACCTTCGAGTGCTTCCATGCAAAGAGACACCTCTTCCTCGGTCGTGGGCTGTTTGTGGACAAAGGAAAACCCGCCTTCGTCATGCCGCGTGAAAAAGGCCGGTGCCGTCTCGCGGCAGAGATCGCAGTCGATGCACTGCTGATCCACAAAAAACTTACCCGAAGCGTTCTGGGCCCACTTATCTGCTTTGTTTGCCATATGCTGAGGGAACAAAGTGCGACGGCTTACAGTGTCAAGCGGGCGCGGCAATCACCGTGAATCCTCCCCGTTCCCCATCATTAGCCCGCGTTTCTGTAACCACTGGCTGACGACTTGTGTTTTCGACCGAGCAACTTAACCGTTCGTCATAAGATGAGGTCAGACCGTTCATATTTAAGGGAAACACCGGCTGAACGGGCGTCAGCATCCCTAATGTGGCTGATCTCACTCATCGTTGCAGCTTTCCTGATCCAGTTGGTCGTAACCGCATCTTGGTTCCGCATGGGAGTTTATCTCCCACACCATTTCGGAGTTTCCATCGCGGCACTGCAGGAACTGCGTCTTTGGACCATCGCCACGCACCCGATCCTGCATCGCACCGACAATTTTCTACACATAATTGCGGTGATCGGCGGCTTGGTTCTCCTCGGCCGCGAGATGTTGCCCGTAATGGGAGCGCGGCGGTTCATTTGGTTGTATTTTGGTGCCTCTGCCGTGGGCGCGGCCACGTGGGCGGCCGTTAACTGGAACGCAGGAGGATCTCTGATCGGCGGCGTGGCTGGGGTCTACAGTCTCTTCGTTCTGTTCGCATGCTTAAACCCGAAGCTCGAAATTCGGTTCACGCTCTTCTTTTTCGTGCCGGTCACCCTGAGGCCCCGAACCTTGGCTTGGGCTTTGGTTGTATCCGATCTGTCCGGCTGTGCCTTTTATGAATTCACTTCGGCCGTTTCGCCTTTTGCCTACGCGCCCTCGGCTCATTTGGGCGGGATGCTCACCGGCCTGATTTTCTACGCCTACTTTTACTCGGAACGCTCTCTGCTTTCGGCCGGTCGAGCCGCCGTCGCCTCCGCTTTAACCCCACCTAGCCCGAGCTTGCCCGTCGATTTTGCCCCCGCCACCAATCAAGACCTGCGGGTCGAGGTCGATAGGATCCTCGACAAGATCAACACGTCGGGTCTGGCCTCGCTCACCGCCACCGAAAAGCGACTGCTCGATGAGGCAAAAAATTTATCGCCCCGAAACTAAACCAATCCCCCGACTTTCTCCGCAACTTTCCCCCGTTGAACCGATCTTAACTTTCTTCGATGACCACCGCTTTCTTCAGCAAAAATCTACGTTTCGTCGCCGCATTTATCCTCCTCGGCACGTCAGCCGTTCTATCGGCCGCCGATCGCAAGTTCTCCACGTCCACCTCACTTTCCACCGAGGCCCGGACTCTGATCCAGTTGCTGGAGCAGGCGCACTTCAACCGCGACGCCGTCAAGAGCTCCGACTACACCGAGGTCATTTCCGCCTACATGGGTGATTTGGACGGCCAACGCCTTTTCTTCCTCGCCAGCGACAAATCGGAATTCGAGAAAAAATACGGCAATACGGTTTACGAGAACGCCTCGTTTTTGGGCAACATCGACGCCGCCTATCAAATCTACGCAACCTACGAGACCCACGCCACTGCCCGAATCAACTGGGTCTTCGACGAACTCAAAAAAGACTTCGATCTCACGACCGACGCAACTTATCGCACCGATCGCACCAAAGCCGATTGGCCCTCAAATCCCGCCAACGCCGATGAACTTTGGCACACTCGGCTCAAGTTCGAACTCGTTGCCGAACTTCTGAACAAGAAGCCGATCGAGGAAGCCAAGAAGACCGTGCGTAAACGCTACGAGCAAATGCTCAAGAGTCTCAGTGAGACCGAGGGTCGTGACCTAGCCGAAATCTACCTGGGTTGCATCGCCCGGCTGTATGACCCGCATTCGACCTATTTCTCCCCGGAAACCTTCGAGGAATTCGGTATCCAGATGAAACTTCAACTCGTCGGCATCGGTGCGATGCTCGCGATGGAAGATGACAACTGCATCGTCAAGGAACTCGTCCCCGGCGGTCCGGCGGACCTCGGACGTCAGCTCAGGCCCAACGACCGCATTATCTCTGTCGGGCAAGCCGGGGCCGAGCCGGTCGAGGTCATCGGCATGAAACTTCGCAAGGTCGTGGAAATGATCCGCGGCGAAAAAGGCTCCCAAGTTCACCTCTTCATCCAGCCAGCCGACGCCACCGATCCCTCGGCGCGCCGCACCATCATCATCACGCGCGACGTGGTGAAACTGAATTCCCAGCGCGCCCATGCTGCGATCTTCCAAGTCCCCGCCGCCGACAACGTCCCCCGTCCGCTCGGTGTCATCACTCTGCCCACCTTTTACGGCCCTGCCGCCGATGGAGATACCGACAGCGACGGCGGCAAGACCGGCGCCACGCAGGACATCGCCCGCCTGATCGGGAAACTCAAGGAGGCCGGAATCGACGGCTTGGTTCTGGACCTGCGGCGGAACGGGGGCGGCTATCTAAACGAAGCCATCGATCTCGCCGGCCTCTTCATTAAGAGCGGCCCCGTCGTCCAAGTGAAAGACTACACGGGTAGCATTCAAATCGATGGGGACAAGTCATCCGCGATCGCCTACACCGGCCCACTCGCGGTGCTCGTTGACCGCTTCAGTGCCTCGGCCTCCGAAATCGTTGCCGGCGCGCTGCAAAATTACGGCCGGGCCATCGTGATCGGCGATACCTCAACGCACGGCAAAGGCACCGTCCAAACCGTGATGGAAATGAAGAATATCTCCCGCCTCCTCGCCAACTCTCCGGCGAAAACGGGTGCCGCCAAAATCACGATTCAAAAGTTCTATTTGCCCGGCGGCGCCTCGACCCAGCTCAAAGGAGTGGTCCCGGATATCGTGCTGCCCTCGATCGAGGACTACCTGCCCATCGGCGAAGCTTCATTACCCCATGCCCTGATTTGGGACCAGATTCCCACCAGCTTTTTCGATGGCTCTCTCTTGGAGCCCAAGGTGCTCTCGCCGCTGCGTCGGGCCAGTCTGGAACGCCAGAACACGCTCGAGGAATTCGATTACCTGCGCCGCAACATCGATTGGTTCAAACTCCGATTGGAGGCCCAGAAACTTGTCTCGCTGAATCTGGATAATCGCCAGAAACAGAAGGCCGCCGATGCCGAGTTCCGCAAAACGATGAAGGCGGAACGCGATCGATTGGCGGCGAATGATTTTGGGTTCAAAGAATACCGTCTAGGTCCACCGCCCTCCCCGCGCATCAAGGCACCCAAGAAGGATGACGACGAGGGCGACGACACTGAGACGGCCGCCGAAGAAAACCAAAGCTATCCCAAGCTGGACATTCACCTCCGTGAAGCATTTCGCGTGATCGTCGACGCCATGGAGCTCGGCAAGTCCCGCGATTTCACCGACGCCGCCAAACTGCCGCTGACAGCCAAAAGCAAAAGCTGAATCGTTAGGCGCCCGCCATCCAAGCGAGCAAAAATCGGTCTCTGCCAGTCAGATCTCGACGCGATTCGACCCGGGAAAACCCGCCTGTCAGCGCGAGCTCCGTCAGCTCGGCGTGATGTGTGATTCCTGTTTCCAACGCGATCATGCCGCCCTCGGCCAAAAACGGCGGCGCGGCTCGGACGATCGTTCGTAAATCAGCCATTCCCGCGTCCGCCGCCACCAATGCCGCCTTCGGTTCATGATTCCTGACTTCCGGCTCCGCGTCGGCTGTTTCCTGGCCCGAGAGATAAGGTGGATTTGAGACGATCAACTCGAACTTGCTGCCGGGCTCGAGACTCTCGAACCACGCGGATCTCATGCAACTCACCCTTTCCGCCAGATTCGTCAGCAACCGATTTTCATCGGCAAGTTCAAGTGCCTCTGGGCTTGAATCCACCGCCGTCACCCGCGACTCCGGCCAAGCGTGGGCCAATGCCAGTGCGATCGCGCCGCTTCCCGTGCCAAGGTCCAGCACCCGTGCCGGTGGTGGCCGAAAAAGTCCGGTCAAAATCTCCACCAGGTACTCGGTTTCCGGCCGCGGAATCAAAGCGCGCCGGTCTGTCTTCAATTTGAGCCCGGCAAACTCCGTCGTGCCGACGATGTAGTGCAGCGGCTCACGTTGCGACCGGCGCTTGATCAGTGGCCGAATCAATTCGAGCTCGGGCTCCGTCAACGCACGCTCGAACTGGAGATAAAGCTGCATCCGCTTTAACTTCAATGCATGCCCGATCAGGTGCTCGGCATTCAGTCGCGGAGACTCCACTCCCTTAGATCCGAGAAATTCTGCGCTCTTTTGGATGATTTCGATGACAGATGGCATCTCAGTCTTCGTCGTCGGCCGATCCACGATTCGGCACAAAAGTATGACCCGTGAGCGCGGCCAACTTGGCCTCATAATCCGCTTTTTGCAGCGCAGCGATGATCTCCCCGATGTCGCCCGCCATGATCTGGGGCAGGCTATAAAGGGTCAGCCCGATACGGTGCTCCGTCACCCGATTCTGCAAAAAGTGATACGTGCGGATACGCTCACTCCGGTCACCGGAGCCGATCTGATTTTTCCGCACGGCCGCATACTTGGCGTGCTCCTCATCTTGACGCTTCTGCAGGAGTCGCGAGCGCAGCACGGTCATCGCCTTCGCCTTGTTCTTGATCTGCGAGCGTTCGTCCGCGCAGGTGACAATCAGGCCCGTCGGCTTGTGCAGAATTTGTACCGCTGAGTCCGTCGTATTCACCCCCTGCCCGCCGGGACCGCTGGCGCGCGCAACCGTGATTTCGAGCTCCTGCGGGTCCACGACGACATCGACTTCTTCCGCTTCCGGCAAAACCGCCACTGTGACCGTCGACGTATGGATTCGCCCGCTCGCCTCAGTGACCGGCACGCGCTTCACGCGCTGCACCCCGCTCTCAAACTTCAGCTGTTTGTAAACATCCGTCCCTGAGATGAGGAAAATAGTCTCACGAAATCCCCCGCGCTCGGAGTAACTCGTGCTCATCGGTTGAATCTTCCAGCCTTGGGTGTCCGCATAGCGCTGATAAACTCGTGCCAACTCCGCAGCGAAGAGCGCGGCTTCTTCCCCCCCGGTCCCGGCACGGATCTCCATGACCGTATTTCGGGAATCCGTCGGGTCCGGCGGAATCATGGCCAGCAACACGGTCTCGCGCAGTGCCGTTGCCCGCCGCTGCAAATCAGGCAACTCTGCCATCGCGAGTTCCCGGAAATCCGCATCTGCCTTTGGGTCGCGGCTCAATTCCGAGGCTTCGATTTTCTCCTGCTCGATCCGCTCATGTTGCGCGTGGTCCGAGACCAATTTTTGCAACTTCTGCTGCTCCCGCAACACCTCGGCGGCACGCCGGGAGTTTGCATAAAAGGCAGGCTCGGCCATCTGCGCATCAAGCTCGTCGAGGCGGCGTTTAAACGGAGCGATATCGGGCAGGGAATCCATTGGACCAAAAATGTGCGTGGAGCGTCGGCGATTTGCGAATTGCGCGAGCTGCGGAGCGCGGCTTGTCTGCGTCACGGCGCCGCGCCAGGCAGGGTATGCCTAGCGGTGTTGATTTCCAATGGCCACGACGCTCTTCACTCAAAACATCATCGCGTGCATCTGGGATTTCGACAAGACCTTAATCCCCGACTACATGCAGTCGCCCCTCTTCCGACGCTACGGCATCGACGAGGCGACGTTCTGGGCCGAGACCAATGCCCTCGTCGGCCACTATCAAAAACGAGGTTACCACCTCGCTCCCGAGATCAGCTATCTCAATCACTTGCTCACCTACGTGCTCGCCGGTCCGTTATCCGGTCTGAGCAATCAGACGCTGCGCGCCTGTGGAAAAGACATCGCCTTCTATCCCGGCCTCCCGTCGTTCTTCGACCTCGCCAAAACTTTTGTTGCCGAGCGCCCCGAATATCAGAAACACGAAATCTCGCTCGAGCACTACATCGTCAGCACCGGAATTGCCGAGATGGTCAGAGGTAGTGCGATCGCGCCGCACGTGGACGGCATCTGGGCCTGCGAGTTCATTGAAAATCCGCTGCAGCCGGGCTTCCTGCGCCAAAACGAACTTTCCATTGAGGCCGCCGCCGGCATCGCCCAGATCGGTATGGTCATCGACAATACCACCAAGACGCGCGCGATTTTCGAAATAAACAAGGGCACCAACAAAAACCCCGCCATCGACGTAAACTCGAAAATGGCCCAAGCCGACCGCCGCATCCCGTTTCAGAACATGATCTACATCGCCGACGGTCCGAGCGATGTCCCCAGCTTCTCCGTCGTAAAGGGCAACGGCGGCAAATCCTTCGGCGTCTACAATCCCGCCAAGCCCGAGGAATTCGCGCAGAACGATCGGCTGCGCCAGGTCGACCGCATCGACCATTACGGTCCCGCCGATTACACCGCCGGCAGCAGCACGACCCAATGGTTGCGCATGCACATCCATCAAATCTGCGACCGGATCGTGACCGACCGTGAAGCCGCCGTAGCCGCCAAAGCCTCGCGCCCTCCACGCCACCTCAATCCGTCGCCCGAAGAAGCAGCCGCCCACCGCGCCGCCAAAGCCCCGAAGCAGTCATCGTTTCTGGAGTAAGTATTGGGGCGAATCCAAGGCCCACTCCTTGGCGCTCCTTCCCCCGATTCCCGAAACACGCGGGCGACAAAAGAGCCGTGGGTATGCCGGCTCTTTTAACGTCCATGATTTACCCGGCTAACTCGACGGGCTGACTGCGGAGGTATCGACCGGAATGATCGGGAGCGGCGACAACGTAGTCGTCGGCGGCGGGTCGGTCGTCGTGTCGATCACTGGAGCTGCGACCTTGGAGCCCGATTTTGCCGCACCGGTCACTGCTACCAAGAGCGGTGCATGGATGATCGCCTACGTCGAACCGGCAGCCTGTTGCTCGCTGCGATCGTGCCGCCGCACTGGTGATTTCCTGCGCGGCTACTACGCTTGGGCCAAGTTCGTCGCTGCGGTACCTTGAACCGTGCCTTGCACCGCCGCCTGGATGGCCAAGACCACGGAGTTGGCAACGGCGCCAGCGGCGACCGCCGGAAGAGAGTCGGCCCCGTTTTCATCATGTTCGCCGGCAGCGCTGGAGCGGCCCCCTCCCACAACCAATCGGTCTTCCAAAACCTTTCTACCGACAAGCGAGCCGCAACCGGTCGTTGAGTTCGCCGACGATGTTTCCGACCCGCACCGCGTAATCATGGCTCCGCCGTGGCGCCCGTCCCCGCACCGTTGCGCTCAAGCCCGCGTTCCACGCCAGCGCGATATTGTAAACCGAGGGCTCTAGCCCGTTTCGCACCAACCGCGCACACAGCCAATCATGGTGCAACGCCGCCACGTAATCCGACCACCGGCGATCCAAGGCATCCGAAAAGGGCCGCCGCGTGTGCTGGGCCCACGTCGCCGCCCGGAACTGATAGGCTCCCAGCTCTCCCGCTGGTCCCGGCCGCGTGAGGTTGCGCGGATTTTCAATCTGATGGATCGCCTCCAGCGTTACCTGTCGTGACATCGCGCGACCCGCGGGGATTAGCAAAACCAACATTAGCGTCACACTGCTCACGGATAAGAGACTCCGGACAAACTTTGCAGGTAGGGTAAGGGTGGTCATGCCAAGTTCGACCGAAACTCCCGATCTCAAGTTCGCGGCAAATCTGCGTAAATCACCGTGCCGACGCGGAACTCATCGCCCGTGCATTTTGCAGGCCGCCCTCGTCGCCCTATTTCGAAGGCAACTGCTCGATCAAACGGGTCACCAGCGCCGTCCAGCCCGTCTGGTGGTCCGCGCCCAAGCCTTGTCCCGTGTCCCCGTGGAAATACTCATGGAACCACATCAGCTCCTGCCAGTGCGGGTCGTCTACAAACCGCGCCTCCATGCCCAGCGCCGGCCTTCGTCCACCGCCGTTCGGCAAAAACAAGGTCACCAAACCGCCGCGACAGTTCCTCCGCGATCTGAGCCAGATTCAACCGCCGCCCGCTCCCCGTCGGGAACTCCATCGTGAACGCGTCGCCGTAAAAATGGTGATACCGCTCCAGCGCCTCAATCGGCAGGTAATTGAGCGGCAGCCACACCGGCCGCGGCTCAGTCGCAACTCTTTCCATCTGCCCTCGTCCTGCCCTTCGCCTATCCTTCATGAATCCCACCCGCCGCACGTTTCTAAAAACCTCCCTCGCCGCTTCTGCCACCGCCGCGCTTTCCCTCCGCGGCGCCGACGGTACCGGATCCACGGGCGCACCCCGTGAATTCTACGAACTCCGGGCCTACCGGCTGAAGCCCGGCGCTGCCACCGCCCAACTCGACCACTATCTCGAAGCCGCCCTCATCCCCGCTTTGGGCAAGCGCGGCCTTGGCCCCGTCGGCGCGTTCACCGAACTGGAAGTGGACAAAAAGGCAGGCACCTCAAAACCCAAAGTCGGCACCGCCGAAGCGCCCGCCGTACTCTGGTTATTGATCACCCATCCGAACCTCGACTCGTTCATCGGCGTTGCGGCCGATCTCAACACCGATGCCGCGGTGCAAGCCGCCGGGCGCGATTACCTGCTCACCCCCAAGGCCAGCCCCGCCTACACCCGCGTGGACTCTTGGCTCCTCCGGGCCTTCGCCGGCATGCCCAAACTGGCCGTCCCCGCTTTCTCCAAAACGAAAGTGGCGACCCGTGTCTTCGAGATGCGCGATTACGAGAGCCACAGCGAGGAGCGAGCGCTCAACAAGATGGCGATGTTCGATGACGGCGAGATCGAGGTTATGCGCGATCTCGGCATGGCCCCACTCTTCTTCGGCCAAGCCGTCGCCGGACCCAACTTGCCGCACCTCCGCTACATTACGTGCGCCCCCGATCTCACGTCCCACTTGGCCAACTGGAAAAAATTCGGTCCCGATCCCCGTTGGGTAAAGATGAAGGAAGAGCCGCGCTACAAGGACAACACGTCGAAGAACACCGCGCGTTTCCTCGTTCCGACGCCCTACTCGCAGCTCTGAGCCCCCTGGCCGCGCTCGCCCGACGCGGTCGGTGCGAGCGCAATCAGAGTAAACGCTCGATTGCGTCCATTCTGGCACCCGTCGCCAAGACGTAGAGCAGTCGGCAGTCTGACCACACCGCCGCCGCAGTCGAAGCCTGAGCTACCAGCGCCGGGGTCTTGCCACGTTTCTGCTCCGACTTCGCGTCGACGGGTATCACCTAAAAGTGGAACGAAAGTCCGCCATTTTGTAAGCACACCCCCGTAACTTCACGTCCGCTGATACTGACCGTGCGGCAACCCTGAGCCTTCATTAGCGCGAAGGTCAGCCCGGAACCCACCGCCAACTTTCCGCCCAGCGCGCGCAGCCATACCTTCAATTCGCCCCGGGCTGCGAAATACTCCAAGTGTTCGCCCTCGCTCAACCTTGCAATTGCCAGATCAGCCAAACGTCATGCCGCTCCGTCCGCGCAGCGTTCTCCCGCGGAAAACATTCCGGCAACGGCCAGCCACAGCGCAACCGCCGCCGCCGCTAGCTAGACCGACTGCCGCCACCATCACCGCGGTATTGCACCAGATCACCCTCGTCGGCCGGGTTGAGCACCACGCTCAGGGCCAAGCGGCCGAGCGACGTAGAGTGCGCATCGACCGATTAGGCAAAGCCCGCGTTACTCATGGGTGGGTGGAGTTCGGAGTTGCCAGTATCGGAGTTTATTCCCGGAACTCAGCGTTTCCTGCAACATGCTTCGCCTCATTCTCCCGCCCAACCTCGCCGCCGCCGTCCTTCGCGACGCCATTCCGGTCAAGGTTGAGCTCGATCCGGCCGCCAACCCCGCTCCCGGCTTGTTCCCCGTTCTTGCCCATCTGCAACGGCTCTGCGGCACCGCCACGCCCCCCGTATTTATCCAGCTCACCCGCGCCCAGCTCCGCGATCTCGCCGCCGCCGCCGCACTCGAACCTATCTTCGTCCACAACGGCCAAGCCGGCGTCTGGCGCCACGCCGCCCTCCTCGGCACTCCCCCGCCTCCAGCCGCCTTGCCGTCCACCGCAAAATCTCTCCGCCCAATCGCCGAGCAAAAATCGAACATCAAAAATTCGTCTACCCCCCAAGCCCTGCTCGTCGATGGCTCCGAAAATTTCCTCGCCCTCACGCTCCCCTCGCCCGAGCACCCGCTCTACGCCCGCGCCGTCGAACTCGTGAAAACGTCCGGCTTCGCCCTCGATCCGTCCACGCGCAAATGGTGGCTCCGCGACCGCCACAAGACCCTCAATTTTCTCGCCGCCCACGGCGAGCGTCTCCGGAAAACCTTCGACGCCGATTTCACCGCCAACTTCGAGACGCACACCGCTCGCTTGCGCACCGCCGAAATCATCGCCGACGCGACCGAAACCACCGGCGGTTTCAACCTTACGGTCGGCCTGAAAGCCGGCCCCGCCGACGACGCCACTCTCCGCGAAGCCATCGCCACCAACCGCCGCTACCTCGAGGCTGGCGGTCAGGTTTACCTCATCGCACCCGAAAAGCTCGAGCAACTCGCCACCGCCCAACGTGCCCTCGCCGGCGACCCCTCCGCCTCCGTCGCCCCCCGCCGCGCCCAACGCGTCAACGCCGCCCGCGTCGCCGAGGCCGAGACGATCCTCGAGGAACTCGCGCCCGGCTTTCAACCGCCCGAGACGTGGAAGACCCGCAG
This sequence comes from Opitutia bacterium, assembly GCA_002737275.1. Lineage (GTDB taxonomy): Bacteria > Verrucomicrobiota > Verrucomicrobiia > Opitutales > Opitutaceae > Tous-C4FEB. Next base: position 14,457 of record NSIG01000045.1, on the reverse strand, counting down.
CGCCGCCCTGCGCAACCTTTCCACCCTCGCGCCCGCGCCGGTTGAAACCGCGCTCAACGACCAACTCCGCCCCTACCAACGCCTCGGCGTCGCCTGGCTCTGGCACCTCCACCGCTCCGAACTCGGCGGCATCCTCGCCGACGAAATGGGCCTCGGCAAAACCCTCCAAGCCCTCGCCCTGCTCACGGCCCTGCAAACCCGGTTGAAAGTTGAGAGTGCAGAGTTGAGAGAACCCAGCCGCCCCCAGTTCCAACTCCGCCGCACCCCGACGCCAAACTCTCAACCCTCAACGCTCAACGCCCAATCCGCCTCGCTGGTCGTCGCCCCCGCCAGTCTCCTCGAAAACTGGCGCCGCGAAACCCTCCGCTTCGCCCCCGCTCTCCGCGTCTTCGTCCACCACGGCGACCACCGCCTCGCCCACGCCGCCGACTTCGCCTCCGCCGATCTCATTATCACCAGCTACGGCACCCTCACCCGCGACCAAGATCTCTTCACCGGCGTCGACTTTGCTGTCGTCATCGCCGACGAGGCCCAGCACATCAAAAACCGCCGCTCCCAAAACGCCGCCGCCCTCCGAGCCCTTCGCGCCCGCAGCCGCTTCCTCCTCACCGGCACGCCGCTGGAAAATTCCCTCGACGACCTCCGCTCTCTTTTCGAATTCCTCCTACCCGGCTATCTGCAAAAAGTCCCCGCCGGCCTCCGCGGCGACGAACGTGGCTGGTTTGACCAACGCCTCCGCGCCCAAACCGCGCCCTACATTCTCCGCCGCACGAAACTCGCCGTTGCCCCCGAGCTCCCCGAAAAAATCGAGCAGATCATCTGGTGCGACCTCACCCCCGCGCAGGCGAAACTCTACCGCGACACCCAGGAAAACTCCGAACGCCAGTTGCTCGACCTCGCCGCCGCCGGAGCCAGCGAGAACCGCCTCCAATTCGCCGCCCTTACCCAATTGCTCCGCCTCCGCCAAATCTGCTGCGACCCCCGACTGATCAATAAACCCGCCGCCCACTCCGATGAGGGGCGCGACCTCGCGTCGCATCATCCGGCGTCCGCTCCGCCCGAAAACTCCCCCACCGAATTCGCCGACTCCGCGAAACTAAACGCCTTCACCGAGCTCCTCGCCGAAGCCATCGACGACGGCCACCGCCTCCTCGTGTTTTCTCAGTTCACCTCTCTCCTCGCCCTCCTCCGCGAAGAACTCGAAGCCCAGTCGATCAACTACTGCTACCTCGACGGTTCAATGACTCCTGCCGCCCGCCAAGCTCAGGTCGACCGCTTCCAAGCCACGACTTCTCCGCCGTCCGGCTCTCAACTCTCAGCTCTTGATTCTCAGCCGCCCCCAATTTTCCTGCTCTCGCTCAAAGCCGGCGGCACCGGCCTCAACCTCACCGGCGCCGACACCGTGATCCACTTCGACCCGTGGTGGAATCCCGCCGCCGAAGCGCAAGCCACCGACCGCGCCCATCGCATTGGCCAAACCCGCACCGTGACGAGCTACAAACTCATTTGCGCCGGCACGGTGGAAGAGAAAGTCTTGGCGCTCCAAGCCGAGAAACGCGCCCTCCTCGCCGACGTCTTCGAAGCCAGCGACGCCGCCGCCGCCAAACTCTCCCTCGCCGACCTCCGCGACCTTCTCCGCTAACCGACTGCCCATCGCTCTTTGCTTTCTACCTCCAAAAAGCGGAGCAAAGATAATACCAACGTCTCTTAATTTCTAGACGTTTGTCAGTGCGAGGTGCGCGAAGCGCGCCGTAACAATCCAGTGAATTGCTTCGTCGCTGCGCCTCTCGCAATGACAGGCTGTTCATCGAGGGACGTTGGCATAATGCACAACGAGGCCTATCGGCGGTGCAATGGATCGCGGGCGGATGAATCCTTCCGGCGGTTTGAAGCCAGGGTAATTTCGGCAGAGCGCTAGGCGCAGGCCTGAGTTGAAAAACTGATCGGCGCGAAGCTCGGTGGGAGCGCAGCGCTCATCGCGTGGCCCAGCTTGCCAGTCACACCGCGTGTCGCTCGATGAACGCGGTGATGGCCGCGGGCGTCGCTTTAATCAGGTGCTTTTTGATCGGGCGCGATTTCAGCGCCTCCAAACTGGGGTGCTTCGGCTCGATGCCGACCGCCGACTGAATCGTCTCGGGAAACTTCGCCGGGCTGGCAGTCGCCAACACCACGCTGACGCGATCGGGGTTCAGCTCCTTGAACCCGCACGCCGTGTGCGGATCGACCAGGTAGCCGTCCTCACGCAGGACGCGCGCGATGATCGCGGGAATCTCGGCATCCGTGCTGCACGACGAAGAGAAAATCCCGCGGTCGAACTGCTCAAATCGATAGGCGCCCGTGGCCTTGAACGTCGCCATCAGTTCACGCACCCGCGCCGGGTCGCGACCTACGCTGGCGTAGATGAAACGCTCGAAATTCGACGCCACTTGGATATCCATCGAAGGCGCCGCGCTGGGCCGCACCGCACCCATGCGATACTCCCCGGTCGCGAACATGCGGTGGAGAATATCGTTCTGGTTCGTCGCGACCTTGAAACCGGCGATCGGCACGCCCATCTGCTGGAGCCACCAACCGGCGAGCACGTTGCCGAAATTTCCCGTCGGCACCACGAACTCGACGTTGCCGCGTTCGCCCGCTGGCAACCGCAGCCACGCCCAAAGATAATAGACACACTGCGCCAGCACGCGCGCGATGTTCACGGAATTCACGGCCGATAGCCGGTGGTGCTTCCGGAAAATTTGATCACCGAAAATTTCCTTCAAGGCCGTCTGCGCGTCATCGAACGAGCCGTCTACGGCGAGCGCGAAGATGTTCTCCGCGCCCGTGCAGGCCATCTGGCGCTCTTGCAACGGCGATACGCGGCCGTCGGGATAGAGCACGAAAATCGCCGTGCCCGGCTTGCCGAGCAGCCCGTGAATCGCCGCCGCACCCGTGTCGCCCGAAGTGGCACCGAGCACGTTGATCGTCTCGCGCCGCACCTCGCACTGGTGGCCGTAGAGGTTGCCGAGGAGCTGCAGCGCGAAGTCTTTGAACGCGAGCGTCGGCCCATGAAAGAGTTCGAGGACGTAGCGATTTTTCCCGAGCGACCGCAGCGGCGCGATACCCGGATCGGCAAAGGTCGTGTAGGATTTCGCGATGAGTGCGCGCAGCGTCTCGGCCGGGATGTCGGTCGCGAAGCGGCGCAAAAACTCAAAACACAGCTCGGCGTAGCCCAGCGGCTCGAACCGAGCCAAATCCGCCGCCGAAAAATGCGGCAGCGATTCCGGCAAAAACAACCCCCCATCCGGCGCGAGTCCAGTGGCGACGGCGTCGGAGAAGCCGAGCGGCTCGGTCTGGCCGCGGGTGGAGATGAATTTCATCAGTGTAGGGGCGTCGCTTGACGACGCCCGAGGGCGCGGCCGAGCCGCGCCTCCCGGGATCAGACTTTGTCCAGCTCGAACGCGCCATGCACGACCCGCGCCGCTTCGTCGACCCGGTCGAGGTCGATCACGACGGAGATTTTGATCTCCGAGGTGCTGATGAGTTCGATGTTGATGCCCGCATCGGCCAGTGACTGGAAGAGTGTCGCGGCCACGCCGCTGTGCGTTTTCATACCGACGCCGACGACGGAGAGTTTCGCGATGTGTTCGTGGACGGCGACCTCGCCGCCGCCGTGGGCGGCGAGCACGGGTTCGAGGGCCTTCACGGCCTTCCGCGTATCGGTCTGAGGGACGGTGAACGTGAGGTTGGCGACGCCGTGGCGGCCGACGTTTTGCACGATCATATCGACGAGCACCGAAGCGTCGGCGAGGGCGCGGAAAACGCGGGCCGCGGAGCCGGGTTTGTCGAGGATATTGCTGACGATAATTTTGGCTTGGTCCTTGTCGACGGCGACGCCGCGGACGACGACCTTTTCCATGTAGGCGACTTCTTTTTTCACGATGGTTCCTGGATTGTGGTTAAAGGAGGAGCGGACTTCGAACACGACGTCATACTTCGCCGCGAACTCGACCGAGCGCGACTGCATGACTTTCGAACCGGAGGACGCGAGCTCGAGCATCTCGTCGTAGCTGATCTCGGGAATTTTCTTTGCGTTCTTCACGTTGCGCGGGTCGGCGGTGTAGACGCCGTCCACGTCCGTATAGATTTCGCATTTGTCGGCCTTGAGCGCGGCGGCGAGCGCGATCGCGGTGAGGTCCGAACCGCCACGGCCCAGCGTGGTGATGCGGCCCTCGTCGTCGGCGCCTTGGAAACCAGCGACGATAATGACGCGGCCGGCCTTCAGTTCTTTCTCCATCGGCTTGGGGTTGATGCCCTGAATCTTCGCCTTGGTGTGGACTTTGTCGGTGAAAATGCCGGCCTGCTGTCCCGTGTAGCTCACGGCGTCGGCTCCGATGCCGTGGAGCGCCATCGCCACAAGGGCGATCGTCTCCTGTTCGCCGATGGCGAGGAGTTGGTCGAGTTCGCGCTCGCTAGGATCGGGGCACACCGCCTTGGCCCGGGCGATGAGCTCGTTGGTCACGCCGGCGCGTGCCGAGACCACGACGACGACCTCGTTGCCTTCATCGCGGGTGCCCTTGATGCGCTCGGCGACTTTCTTGATGCGTTCGACGTCACCAACGGAGGTGCCGCCATATTTTTGGACGATACGGGCCATGGTCAGGTTTTAAAAAAGAGGATCAGTCGTTGAAGTCTCCGATGCGGAGGAGCACCGGTTCCTCCAGCACACTGGCGAGGCCGCCCAGGTTCTTCAGCGTCGCCCGGATCGCGCGCTCGTCGCTCTCGTGGGTGGTCAGCACGAGTGAAGCGGCGCCCGCCCGGTCGGACGGTGTCTGAATCACGCTGGCGATGCTCACATGGTGTTTCGCCATGACCGAAGCGACGCGGGCCAGCACCCCGGGCTGATCCTTCACCGAGAGGCGCACGTAATAACGGCCGCGGATCCGCTCGGGTGGCGCAAGCCGGCAATCGGTGCACAACGGCGCATCGTCGCCCATGTGGTGCGCACCTTTGCCATGGCGCAGCAGCGCGACCGCGTCGCCGATGTCGCTGATGACGGCGCTGGCCGTCGCATCCTGCCCGGCGCCGCGGCCAATGTAGAGGGTGGTGCCAACGACATCGCCGGTGACGGAGACGGCGTTGAACACACCGCTCACATTGGCGAGCACATTGCCCTCGGGCAGCAGGGTCGGTTGCACGCGCACGCTCAATTCGTCGGTCGCGTAGTCGCGGGTGATGACAGCGAGCAGCTTGATACCGTAGCCGAGGGTGGCGGCGGTCTTGAAGTCAGCCGGAGTGATGCGGCTGATGCCCTCGACAATCATGCGGTCGGGCCGGACCCACATGCCATGGGCCAACCAAGCGAGAACGGCGGCCTTGTGCGCCGTGTCCCAGCCGTCGACGTCGAGCGACTCGTCGGCCTCGGCGTAGCCCAGGCGTTTCGCATCGGCGAGCACGGTCGCGTAGGGCGCGTCGTGTTCCTCCATTTGCGTGAGGATGTAGTTGCAGGTGCCGTTGAGGATACCGTAGATCCGCGTGAAACGATTCGCAACGAGGCCCTCGCGCAGGGCCTTGATGAGCGGGATACCGCCGGCGACGCTGGCTTCGAAAAAGAAATGTCCGCCGTGCTTCCGCGCCGTGGCAAAAATCTCCGCGCCATGGGCACAGATCAGCGCCTTGTTGGCTGAGATCACAATCTTGCCGCGAGCGAGCGCCGCGAGAGTGACCTCGCGAGCGAGGCCGGTGCCGCCCATCAATTCGCAGACGATGTCAATTTTCGGATCGGTCGCGATGGCGAGCGGATCCACGGTGAGTTTGGCCGCGGGGATCTTTACGCCGCGGGCCTTCTTCAGGTCGCGCACCGAGGCGCGGGCGAGCACGAGCCTGGCTCCGAGCCGTGCCTCGATCGTCGCGCGGGCGCGGGTGAGGTGCTTCCAGACGCCTTGGCCGACCGTGCCAAAACCGCAGATGCCGATCGTGTAAGTCGGGAGGGAGGTCATGGCGCGGGCGGCGGGGAAGCGGGTTTCTTTTGGCCGATTTTACTTTCCGTGCCGCCCAGCAGACGCCCGATGTTGGCGCGGTGACGGAGGATCACGAACAACGCGATCACCACGGAAACGCCGACCAGCAGCGGCGAACGGTCCAGGAAATACGCCGCGATCGGCAGCGTGATCGACGACAAGATCGACGAGAGGGAAATGAAACGGCTGAACGCAAGGCACGTGATGAAAACCCCGAACGCGATGAGCGCCCCGACGGGAAACAACACCGCAAACCCACCCGCGCCCGTGGCCACACCCTTGCCGCCGCGGAATCCGGTGAAGCAGGAGAAGCTGTGGCCGAGAACGGAGGCGACGAGGCTAACGAGTTCGAGAATCAGAAGCCCGTCGGCATCGAAGGGACAATACTGGGGGCCGACAAGATGGATAAGCGGAAACAAAGCCACGGCCAGCGCGCCCTTCGCCGCGTCGAGAAGCAGCACAACGTTACCCGGGCCGTTACCGAGCACGCGGCGCACGTTGGTCGCACCGGGATTCTTGCTGCCGACCTCAAAGATGTTCACGCCCTTGGCGCGCGCGACGAGATATCCGAAGGGCAACGCGCCCAGCAGGTTTCCGACGACGGCGGCGAGGAGGAGCGGAACGACCATGGGCGACGCAGGACTAGAGCTGGATAAACTTCGCGAGCTTGATAGCCGCGTGGGACTTCAACTCGGCGCGGGCGGCGGTGCTCGGTTCGCTGTCGAGGTTGATCACCATGAGCGCGGTCTCTCCCGCCTGCTGCCGGCTGAGCGACATGTTGGCGATGTTGACCTTATCTTTGCCGAGCAGCGTGCCGACGTAGCCGATCATCCCGGGAGCGTCGGCGTTTTCGATGATCAGGAGCTTGCCGGTGGCGGCCACTTCGACGGCGCGACCGTTCACCGCGACGATGCGCGGGCTGTTGGCCTTGGTGATCAACGTGCCCGCGGCACTGCGCACGGCCCCGTCGGCGGCGGCCGCTTCAACCAATATGAGCTCGGTGTAATCGGAGTCGTCGGTCGACTTCACCACTTCGAGACTGAGGCCGAGGCGTTCGAGCATCACCGGTGCATTGACGACGTTGACGCCGTCGCCGCTGATGCGCGCGAGGTAGCCGCGCTGGATGGCGCGGGTGATGGCGTTGGCGTCGAGATCGACGATCTTGCCATAGTAGGTAATGCGGAGCTTGGCAACGGCCGGGAGTGCGAGTTGCTGCACCAAGGTGCCGAGCTTGGCGCCAAGATCGAGGTAGGGCCCGAGAATCTTGGCGGTGGCGGCATCGACCGAGGGCAGATTGACGGCGTTGCGGACCGCACCGTTGAGCAACACATCGGCGATCTGCTCGGCGACCTCGATGCCGACGGCTTCCTGGGCCTCGGTGGTCGACGCGCCGAGGTGGGGGGTGAGCGTGACGTTGGCCAGACTGCGCAGCTCGCTGTCTTTGGCCAAGGGCTCGTCTTCGAACACGTCGAGACCGGCGGCGGCCACCTGGCCGGATTTCACCGCCGCGATCAGAGCTGTTTCCTTGATAATCCCGCCGCGGGCACAGTTGAAGATTCGCAGGCCTTTCTTCGCCTTCGCGAAAGCCGCTTCATCAATCATGTATTTGGTATCATCGGTGAGCGGCATGTGGACCGTGATGTAGTCCGACTGGGCCAGCAGTTCATCCAACGTGACCGCCTCCACCTGCATAGCCTTGGCGCGGCTGGGTGCGAGATAGGGATCGTAAGCCATGACGCGCATGCCGAAAGCTTGGGCACGCTTCGCGACCTCGCCACCGATGCGGCCAAAGCCGACGACGCCGAGGGTTTTCTTAAAAAGCTCGATGCCGGAAAAACTCTTCCGATCCCATTGGCCCGCCTTCATGGAAGCCGCAGCCTGCGGCACCGGCCGGGCGCCACATAGAATATGGGTAAACGTCAGCTCAGCCGTCGCGATGGTATTGCCCGAGGGCGTGTTCATGACGATGACGCCGCGCTCCGTGGCCGCCTCGACATCGACATTATCCACCCCGACCCCAGCCCGACCGACCACTTTCAACAGCGGCGCCGCAGCAAACACCGCGGCAGTAATCTTCGTCTCCGAACGCACCGCGATCGCGTGGACGTCTTTGACCAATTCCAACATCTTTTCAGGCGACGAGCCGTAAGCCTCGATGACTTCTAAGCCCGGCTGCGCGCGCAGGTGGGCTACTCCTTTGGGTGAGATCTTATCGGCAACGAGGACTTTCATAAAGACAATGGTCCCTCGAGGGAAATCTCAGCGCCCAACCCTAGCAAGGAAAACGTTAGTGATATGACGGGACGCGGCCGGCCCTCGTGGCACGCATCTTGCGCCCGCTGGGGCGAAACTCTTACTCCGTTCGCTCGTCTTTTTGCCTGCTTCACCCTGTTTTCTGTGCACGCTCCCTTTCCACTGATGTTACCACGTCCCCTAATTCCCGGCGCTCAACGCTTTCTCTTTCCATTGCTCGGACTTGGTTTGCTTCTGGGGCTGACGGGGTGCGCCGACAAAGCCAAGGCACCCGCCGGGCGCGGCGGCGGCGGCGCGGCCCCGGTGGTGGCCGGCAAAGTCGAGCGTCGGGTCGTTCCGCTTACGCTCGACGCGATCGGCGCGGTCGAGCCCAGCCGCACCGCCACCGTTCGCTCCCAAGTCACCGGCACGCTCATCAAGATTCACTTCACCGAGGGCCAAGTCGTGAAACAGGGCGATGTTCTCTTCGAGATCGACTCCCGGCCCTTTCAAAACTCATTGCGTTCCGCCGAGGCTGACCTGCAACGGATCAAAGTCCAGCTCGGCACGGCGCAGGCTCAAGTCGACCGCTACCGCACGCTCAACGAGGGCGCGCTCGTTTCGCAGGAGCAGTTCCAATCCATCGCCGACTCCGCCCGCGCCCTCCAGTCCCAGCAACTCGCCAGCGAGTCCGCCGCCGCCAACGCCCGCCTCCAGCTCGACTATTGCCTGATCCGCGCGCCCCTCGACGGCCGCACTGGCAACGTCACGGTTCACGAGGGCGACCTGATCCGCGGCAACGACTCGGCCGGCCAGCTCGTCACCGTGCACCAAATCAGCCCGATCAACGTTACCTTCAGCGTGCCGCAGCAATACTTCGGTTCGCTTGTCCAATACCGCGCTCAAGGTGCGCTCAAGATCAAGGTGACCCCGCCCGGCCCCGACGACCGCCTTGAGGAAGGCGAACTTACGTTCATGGACAACACCGTCGATGCGTCCACCGGCACGTTGAAACTCAAAGGCACGTTTCCCAACCCCAAGCAGCGCCTCTGGCCCGGGCAATTTGCCACCGTTACCCTCACCTTGGCCGCGCCCGAGGTCCTGACCGTGGCCAGCAGCGCCCTCCAGACCTCCCAAGCCGGGCAACACGTCTTCGTGATCAAAGAAGACAAAACCGCCGAGCTTCGTCCGGTCACCGTCGAGCGTCTCTCCGGACCCTTGGCCGTAATTGCCAAGGGCGTGGCCGAGGGCGAAACCATCGTCACCGATGGACAACTTCGCGTAATTCCCGGCCGCCCGGTCGAAATCAAAACCGCCGATGCTTCCGGCGGTGGAAAATCCGGCAAAGGCCCCAAAACCGGCGAAAAAGCCAAGGGCAAAGCCCCCGAACCCTCGGCTCCCTCAGCTCCGCCCACTCTCCCCGCCGTCACGCCCACGATGGAGAAAAAAGCGCCATGAACATTCCCGAACACTTCATCCGCCGGCCGGTGATGACGACACTCGTCACCTCGGCGATCACACTCTTCGGTTGGATGGCCTACGAGCGCCTCCCCGTCAGCGATCTGCCCAACGTCGACTTTCCCACCATTTCCGTCTCGGCCAGCCTGCCCGGCGCGAGCCCCGAGACGATGGCCGCCTCCGTCGCCACGCCGCTCGAGCAACAATTTTCCAGCATTGCCGGCATCGAATCGATGACCTCGACCAGCTCTCTCGGGAGCACTTCGGTCACGATGCAGTTCACCCTCGACCGCAGCATCGACGGCGCCGCCCAAGACGTCCAATCCGCCATCGCCGCCGTCCAGCGCCGGCTGCCGCAGGACATGCCGAGCCCGCCATCACTCCGAAAGTCCAACCCCAACGACGACTCGATTCTCCTGCTCGCCCTCTCCTCCAAAACTCTCGCCCTCTCCGAGATCAACGAACTCGCCGAGACCGTTCTCGCCCAGCGCATCTCCACCGTCGACGGCGTCTCCCAAGTCAATGTCTTCGGCGCGCAGAAATACGCCGTCCGCGTCCGCGTCGATCCCCGCGCCCTCGCCTCCCGGAGCATCGGCATCGACGAGGTCCGCACCGCCCTCAGCACCAACAACGTCAACCTCCCCGCCGGCGTGATCGACGGCGCCTCCAAGGCCACCACCCTTCTCGCCACCGGCCAGCTGAAAGACGCCGCCGGCTTCCGCAACGTGATCGTAACCTACCGCAACGGCGCCGCCGTGCGCCTCGGCGACGTGGCTCAGGTCACCGACAGCGTTGAAAATGAAAAGTCCGTCAGCTGGTTCGACCAGCGCTTCATCAACGGCGTCGAAGACCCGGAATTCGCCGTCGGCACCAAGGAGACCCGGGCCATCGTGCTTTCGATCCAGCGCCAGCCCGGCACCAACACGATCAAGGTCGTCGATGGCATCAAGGAACTCCTGCCCGCATTTCGGGCCCAGCTCCCCGCCACCATCGACCTTGAAATCGTCGTCGACCGCTCGATTTCAATCCGCGATTCCGTCCACGACGTGAAGTTCACCTTGGTCCTCGCGATCATTTTGGTCGTGCTAGTGATCTTCCTCTTCCTGCGCGCGCTCTCGGCCACGATCATTCCCAGCATCGCGATGCCCATCGCCATCATCGGCACCTTTGCCGTGATGTATTTCTTCGGTTTTAGCATCAACAACGTCACCCTGCTCGCTCTCACCCTCTCCGTCGGCTTCGTGGTGGATGACGCGATCGTGATGCTCGAAAACATCGTCCGCCACATCGAGAAGGGCGAATCGGTCGTTGCCGCCTCCCTGCGCGGCTCGCGCGAAATCGGCTTCACGATCGTTTCGATGACCATCTCTCTGGTCGCGGTGTTCATCCCCGTGCTCTTCATGGGCGGCGTCTTGGGCCGCTTGCTCCACGAGTTCGCCATCACCATCTCGGCCGCCATTCTCGTCTCGGGCTTTGTTTCTCTCACTTTGATTCCGATGCTCTGCAGCCGGTTTCTCAAACCCGTCGACCACGCGAAGCAGCACGGAAAAATCTATGCCGCCAGCGAGCGCGTTTTCCAAGGGAGCGTCGATTTCTACGAGCGCACGCTGCGTTACTCGCTTCGCCGGCGCGGCCTCACCATGGGCGTCGCTCTCGCCACCGTTGGCCTCACGCTGTGGCTGATCGTTATCATCCCAAAGGGCTTCATTCCCACCGAGGATACCGGCCGTATTCAGGTCATCGTCGAAGCCGCCCAAGACACCTCCTTCGAGGCCATGACCGGCTACCAGCGCAAGGTCATGGCCGCCATCAAGGCCAACCCCGGCGTGCGGGACATCATCGCGTTCACCGGCTCGTATAGCCGGGGCGGTGGCGCCAGCAACACCGGGCGCATGTTTGTCGGCTTGGTCGATACCGACCGCTTGCCCGCCGCTGAAATCGCCCAACAACTCCGCGCTGCCACCGCGGGGATTCCCGGCGTTCGCGTCTTCCCGACCGTGCCTCCCAGCATCCGACTCGGCTCGCGCGGTTCTTCCTCAGTTTATCAATACACGCTTTACGGGACAGATTTGCAGGAACTCTACCGCACCACCCCGCTGCTCGTGGAGCGCGTGCGCGAAGTGCCCGGAATCATTGACCTCAACTCCGACCTACAGATCACCAGCCCGCAGCTGATCATCGACATCGACCGCGACAAAACGTCCTCCCTCGGTCTTAACGCCCAGCAAGTTCAAGAGGCCCTCTACAGCGCGTTTGGCTCGCGGCAAATTTCCACGATTTACACCTCCACCAACCAGTACGCCGTCATTCTTGAACTGGAGGCGAAATACCTCCGCGACCCCGCTTCGCTCGCCCTGCTCTACTTGCGCAACCGCGAAGGTAAGCTCATTCCGCTGGAGGCCGTCGCCAAGCTGCGCCCCTCCGTCGGCCCGCTCACCGTCGCCCACCTTGGCCAGGTGCCCGCCGTCACGATCAGCTTCAATCTCAAACCTGAACTCGCTCTCAGCCAAGCCACGGAAGAGATCGAGAAGATCGCGCGAGAAATCCTGCCCGCAACCGTCAGCGGCACGTTTCAAGGCACCGCCGCGGCCTTCACCAGCTCACTGCAAGGGCTTGGGCTCACTCTCATCATTGCCGTACTCGTGATCTACCTGGTGCTCGGCATTCTTTACGAAGACTTCGTTCACCCGATCACAATTCTCTCCGGCCTGCCTGCCGCCACGTTCGGCGCGCTCGTCACGCTCCTCGCCTTCGGAGAGGAGCTAAACATGTATGGCTATGTCGGTCTGATCATGCTCATCGGGATCGTGAAAAAGAACGCGATTATGATGATCGATTTCGCGCTCGATGCCCGACGCCAACACGGCAAATCCGCCGAGGACGCCATCTTTGAAGCCTGCATCGTCCGCTTCCGCCCAATCATGATGACGACGTTTGCGGCCATCGCCGGCACCTTGCCCATCGCCCTCGGCTGGGGCGCCGGCGCCGACGCCCGACGCACCCTTGGTCTCGCCGTCGTCGGCGGCCTCGTCGTCTCCCAGATCCTGACCCTCTACATCACGCCCGTGTTTTATCTCTATATGGAACGCTTCTCGAAGCACCTCACGCCCAAGCCCGTCACCGAGACCGAGGGCGCTTCGACCGCACTCCCCCAGCCCGCGTTCTTGAGCAAATAACAGCCGTCCGACGACCGGCTGGCGGGGCACCGACCGACGGCACCCTGCCAGCGCGTCTCACCAACGCATGTGCACACCGAGGTGAAAATACCCGCCGCTCGGTCCCTCCGGCGGCAACAGCGCGAGCGCCACACTGGTCTTGGCCCCGTCGGCGATCTCCAACGGGGCGCCCGCACCGCCCATGTCCGTCTTGACCCAGCCCGGATGCGCCGAGTTCACCTTGATCGCCGTGCCCTTCAATTCCTGCGCGAGCTCGACGGTAAACATATTCACGGCCGCCTTTGAAGCATCGTAGCCGAGCAACCGCGCCGGGTAGATCGGTGAGTTCGCATCGCCGTGCTCCGTGAGCGAGCCGAGGATCGACGAGAGATTCACAATCCGCCCCGCCTCCGATTTTTTGAGCAACGGGAGAAAAGCCTGGGTCACCGCCACGAGCCCGAAAAAATTCGTGTCGAAGGTCGCCCGCAACGATGCCGCCGTCACCGTGCTCGGCCCCGTTTCCGTCGCGTAGTCGAGCACGCCCGCGTTGTTCACCAGAATATCCAGCCGCCCGAATTCCTGTTCCACCCGCGCTACAGCCGCCCGGATCGACCCTTCGTCCGTCACCGTCAGGGCCCACGCGCGCCCGTCGATCCCTTCCGCCTTGAGCTGCGCCGCCGCAAGGGCGCCACGGCCCGCATCGCGCGAACCGAGCAGCACCGTGATACCTTGGCGCCCGAGTTGCCGGGCCGTTTCGAGACCGATGCCTTTGTTGGCACCGGTGATGAGAGCAATTTTGTTCTTCATAGAAATTGTAGGAGCGGCTTTATGCCGCGATTCCCGTCTTTTTCCTCATCCACCATCGCTGGATAATCCGTATACCCAGCCGCACCGGCACCGTAGAACGTCGCGGGCACCGGCTCATTCAGCGCCGCTTGCACCGCAAATCGCCGCGGCAAATCCGGGTTGGCGATAAAAAGCCTGCCCCACGCGACCGCGTCCGCGTTACCCGCCGTGAGCTCGGCTTCGCCCTCGGCCGCTGTGAATCCTTGATTTGCAATAAACACCCCGCCAAACGCCCGCTTGAGCACCGGCCCGAGCCGCGGCGCCGCCAATCCTTCGCGTGCGCACAGGAAAGCCAGCTTCCGCTTGCCCAGCTCCGTCGCGAGATAGCCAAACGTCGCCGCCAGACTCGAGTCGCCCATGCCGTGCGAGTCACCCCGCGGCGCGAGGTGGTAGCCGACGCGGTCCGCGTCCCATACGCTCGTGACTGCTTCGGTCACCTCCAAAGCGAACCGCGCGCGATTCTCCACCGTCCCGCCATAATCATCCGTCCGGTGGTTCGAGGAACTCTGCAAAAACTGATCGAGCAGATAACCGTTGGCCCCGTGAATCTCCACCCCGTCAAAGCCGGCGCGCCGCGCGTTTTCCGCCCCGCGCCGAAACGCCTCGACCACGCCCGCAATCTCCGCCCGCTCCAGCGCCCGGGGCGTTTCAAACGCCTTTTGCGGCCGAATGTGGCTCACGTGCCCAGTTGGCGCGATCGCACTGGGCGCGACCGGGAGTTTTCCATCGAGATACACGGGGTCGGAAACGCGTCCCACGTGCCAGAG
>NSIG01000044.1 GCA_002737275.1 Opitutia bacterium | reverse complement strand
CAGCAGACCGGCAACTTGCCCGACCCTTACGATCCCACTCCGGTCGAACAAGGTATCGGCGTTTACTACACCAGCCTCAATCTCGGCGGGGTCGACTTCGCGATCATTGAGGACCGTAAATTCAAGACCGGTCCGCTCGGCCGTCATCCGATGAAAGGCCCGCGCCCCGATCACATCCTTGATCCCGCTTACGATCCGGCCGTCATCGACACTCCCGGGCTCCAGCTCCTCGGCGAACGCCAGCTCAAGTTTCTCTCCGACTGGGCGCAACGCACCGACGGCATCAGTCTTCGCGCCGTTCTTTCGCAAACAGGCTTTTGCGGCGGCGCCCATCTTCACGGTAACCCGAAGGGCCGCCTTCATGCCGATCTTGATTCCAACGGTTGGCCGCAATCCGGTCGGCTCGCCGCCCTTCGCCTCATCAAGCGCGCCAACGCCGTGCACATCGCCGGCGACCAACATATCGCCACCTTAGTCCAACACGGCATCGACCAACACCGCGACGGCCCGTGGGCGTTCGTCGTACCGGCGATCGACAACAGCTACTACGGCCGATGGTGGTGGCCCGCCGACGAAAAGCCCGGCGCCAACCCCAGGCCAAACTCACCGCTGCCATGGACCGGCGACACCCTCGACGGCTTCAACAACAAGATCACGATGTTCGCCTACGCCAACCCCGACACCGCCCAATACGCCACCCCTGCCACGCGCACGGCCCATATCGGCAAACCCGGCTGGGCCGACGGCTGGGGTCTGATTCGCTTCAAGAAATCTACCCGCGAAGTGACCTTCGAGTGCTGGCCCCGCTTCGTCGACGTCACACAGCCCGGAGCCCAACAGTTCCCGGGCTGGCCACACACGATCAAACTCTGACTCTGCCGCGCCTTGCCCCGCCGTAATAGCTCTCCCTCGTGACCACCCGTTCATTTGGCAAACTCTCCGATGGCCGCACCGCCCGCCTTTTTTCGCTAACGAGTGCCTCTGGTTTTCAGGCCGAAATCTCCGACTTTGGCGGCACCGTTGTCCGCCTATTCGCCCCCGACCGCACCGGCCGTTTGGCCGATGTGGTTCTAGGCTTTGATTCGGTCGAACGTTACCCGGCCGAGTCCCCCTATTTTGGCGCGATCATCGGCCGGGTCGGCAACCGCATCGCCGGCGGCAAATTCAGTCTCGGGGCGAAAAGCTACAGCCTCGCCACGAACAACACCCCCGACGGAATTCCCTGCCATCTTCATGGCGGCAACGTCGGTTTCGACAAAGCCCTCTGGTCTGCCGAGCCCGCCACAGTCGCCGGTCAACCTGCACTTCGTCTCCGCCACACGAGCGCAGACGGTGAAGAGGGTTACCCCGGCGAATTTTCCGCTGAAGTCACCTATGCGCTCACCCCCGATCAAGGGCTGCGCATCGATTACAAGGCCACGGCGGATCAAAGCACGCCCGTCAATCTCACCAACCACTCTTACTTCAATCTCGCCGGCGCCGGCCAGGGCGACGTGCTCGACCACGAAATCACGCTTCGCGCCTCCCGCTTCACTCCAGTCCACCCCGGCCTCATTCCCACCGGCGATCGTGCCCCCGTCGCGGGTACCCCGTTCGACTTTACTTCGTCCCACCGCATCGGCGCCCGTATTGGCGCCGCTCACGAGCAGCTCCGCCTCGGCGCCGGCTACGATCATAACTGGGTGCTCGACTCCACCGACGGCCAGCTCACCCTCGCCGGCACCGCCTATGAACCCGCCTCCGGCCGCGTCCTCGAAGTTTTGACCACCGAACCCGGCATCCAGTTCTACACCGGAAACTTTCTCACCGGGAGCCTCACCGGAAAATCAGGGGCGACCTATGCCCACCGCGGCGGTTTTTGCCTCGAGACCCAGCATTTTCCCGATTCCGTCAATCAACCGAGTTTCCCCAGCACGCTTCTGCACCCCGGCCAGACCTACCGCAGCACAACCGTTTATAAATTCTCGGCGGTATGAGGCCAAAGCAGCTCGGATTCAGCCTGATTTTCTCGCAACGCCATCAATCGAAATCCACCCCGACCGAACCGTGATGATAGCAGTTAAACTGCTGAAATGGTGGACCTTACTGGACTCGAACCAGTGACCTTTTCGATGTCAACGAAACGCTCTAACCAACTGAGCTAAAAGTCCCCTAAGACCTGAGTTGTAAATAACGCGAGCCATTCGCCTCAGGGCAAGAAAAATTCCGCGTGCGCCGCCGCCACATCTAACCCGATTTGAGCCCGCAATTCGTTCAATCCGGGAAACTTCATTTCAGGTCGAAGGAACTTGAGCCACTCAACCGTGATTTCGTCCCCTTCGCCAAACGGACACGATCCGAGCACATGCGTCTCCAAGCGCGGTTCCGTCGCTGCCTCCACTGTCGGCCGCAGCCCGTAGTTGGCGATCGCTGGCAAACCGGCCGTAGCGCCCTCGCCGGTGACCCGCACCCTGTAGACGCCATAGCGCGGCTTCAGTGCCGGGTTCCAATGCAGATTCAAAGTAGGAAACTGAATCGTCCGACCGAGCCGCTTCCCCGGCCGCACCACGCCGTTGGCGGCGTAGGTGCGCCCCAACAGAGCATTCGCTTGGACGATGTCACCGTCGCTCAAAAGCCCGCGGATGCGCGTGCTGCTGATCGGCTCGCCGTTAAAATTAACCCGCGGCGCACTGAAAACGCCGAGCCCCAACTTGCGCCCTTCTGCGATCAACATCGCCACGTCGCCCCTTCGAGCGCGCCCGAAGCGCCAGTTCTCCCCGACATACACCGCGGCGAGGTACGGCAGATGGCTGCGCAAATGCGCGAGGAAATCCTCCGCCTCGATGCGCGCGTATTCCGGGGTAAACGGCTCGGCGACGACGGCTTCGACGCCCAGCGCACCCAACAGCGCCACTTTCGTTTCCAACTCCATGATCAACGGCGTAGGATTCTCCGGCCGAAACAGAAAACTCGGATGCGGCGAAAACGTCAGCACCGCCGCGATCCCGTCGCTCCGACGGGCCGAATGCACCGCTGCCTCGATGACGGCGCGATGCCCCAAATGCACGCCATCAAAAATCCCAATGGCGAGATGCAGCGGCCGATTCGGCAGCGCGTTTCGGGCGAGGCCCGCAAAGTTCGCCGGTAAGTTCACAACGCTAGACTTGGCACCACGTCGCGCGGGTGCAGGAGGTGTTTTTCGATCTCGGGCAAGGTCAGGGCATTGATCTGGTCGATCGTGAGCGCCCGTTCGAGTGTGAGCTTATCCGTGCCCGTTCGCCGCAACGCCGAAAGGTGCGCCCCGCAGCCCAATTTTTCGCCGAGATCATGCGCCAACGTGCGCACATACGTGCCTTTGGTGCAGCGCACGCGAAAATCGAGTTCCGGCGGAGCGAAGCGCGTCAGATCCCAGCTCGCGACCCGGATAAATCTCGGTTCCCGCACGATCTCCTCGCCCTTGCGCGCAAGTTTGTAGAGCGGCACCCCATCGATCTTGATGGCGGAAAACATCGGCGGCATCTGGTATTGATCGCCGAGCATCGTCTTAATCGCGGCAAGCACCTCGGCCTCCGTGAGCGACGGTGACACTGGGCGCGTCACGAGCACTTCACCGTCGGCGTCCTGTGAATTCGTCGTCACACCAAGCTTGATCGTGCCGGTATATTCTTTGTCGAGACTGATGAGATATTGGGAAACTGACGTCGCCTTACCTACGAGCACGACGAGCAATCCGGTCGCCATCGGGTCGAGCGTGCCGGCATGTCCAATCCGTTTCATGCGCAGTTTACCCCGCAAGCGGGCGATCACGTCGTGCGACGTATGGTCGGCCGGCTTATCCACCAGCAAAATGCCGTCGAGTTCTTTGGTCGGGATCAACATGGCTCAGATTTTTACGTGCTCCGCCGCAACTTGCGATAGCCGGGTGGCCAAAGCCGCCACTAGGCCCGCGTAGAAGTCGTCATCCGCCGACGTGACGCTGAGTCCCGCCGCGCAGGCATGACCGCCTCCCGCGTACTGCGCTGCGATCCGATCTAATCGGATCGACGGCTCCTTCGAACGCAAACTTGCCTTAACCCCGCCCCCGGCCCGACGTTCGAGCAACACGCCGATTTCGACGCCCTCGATACAGCGCGCATAGTCAACCAGGCCCTCGGTGTCTTCGGTCGTGGTCCCAGTTTCAACGAAGATACCTTCGGGCAAAATACCGATGCACACCTTGCCGTCGCATTCGAACCGCAACGACGCAATGAACCGCTGCAGCAACTGCATCTTGCCCGCCGTCTCGCGTTCGTAGATCTGATAGCCCACTTCGCTAGGGCTCGCGCCACGCGCGACCAACTCCCCGGCTAAAACAAAACAGCGCTGCGAGGTGGCGTTGAACCGGAACTGCCCGGTGTCGGTGAGAATTCCGGTATATAGCGCCTGGGCCATCTGGGGATCGATCGGCAAACCCGCATCGAGAAAGACGCCGGCCAAAATTTCACACGTAGCCGCGGCCTGCGGATCAATCACGTTCACCGCGCCGTAACTGGCATTCGAGATATGATGGTCAATCACGCCCAAAGGATTGGGAAACCGGGCCTTGATTCGTTCACCGCCACGCGCAGGGTCGGCGCAATCAACAAAAATCGCCGCCCGACTTTCCGCGCCGGCTAACGCCTCATCGGTGCGCTGAAAAGCGATCCCTCGGGCAAGAAACTCCAGTCGACGCGGCACCGGGTCAGCGTTGACGCACACGACATCGTGCCCGAGGGCGCTCAGAGCGCGCGCCAACGCCACTTGGGATCCGATGCAGTCGCCGTCCGGTCTCGCATGGCCAACGACCGCGACGGTGCGGCCTGCTATCATCGCTCTCAAACGCGCAAACTCCCGGGCAAGAGCTGGAAAATACTGCTCCACCTTAAGGGACCGCGTGAGAATTCGGCGTTGCAGCAGGGACCGGGGCGAACGTGGCCGGCGGGGTCGCCAGCGCGGGGTTGAGCTTCACCATATCGTCAAGCATCTGGAGCACTTTGGCGCTACGCGGTGTCGTTTCGTCGATTGAATAACTCAGATTCGGCAAAAACTTCAGCGTGATCCGACGCGCCAGTTCGGCGCGAATTTCGCGCGCCTGCCGACGTAGCCAAGCCATGCGTCGCAGCACGAATTCTTCATCGCCGATGATGGCCACAAAAACCTTTCCGTCGCGTAGATCGGTCGAGATGCGCACTTCGGTTACCGTGATCGAAATGGACTCGGTTTGGTAATGTCGCCGCAGGATGTCGTTCAGCTCGCGCTGGATCAACTCATTGACTCGAATAGTGCGATTACTCACGGAGAATGGGGCCGGGGCGTGGGCGAATTTCCCGGCAGTTCACGGGTCGTTTCAGCGGACTCGAAAGCTAAGGACAAATCCTTCAAAGTGCTGCGCGGACTTTCTGCACCTCGAAGCACTCGATGAAGTCGCCCTTTTGATACCCATTGAAGTCGTCGAGCTTGATCCCGCATTCGAGACCGGCGCGAACTTCGTTCGCATCGTCCTTGAAACGCTTGAGTGTGCCGATCTTGCCCTCGTGCACGATTTCCTTGCCGCGCCGAACCCGGGCCGACGCGTTGCGGTTGATTTTGCCCTCGGTGACGAGACAGCCGGCAACAAATCCTTTGGCCAAAGGGAACGTCGCGCGCACCTCGGCAACACCGGTCTTGGTTTCCTTGAGATCAGGATCCAACAAATCCGCCATCATTTCACGGACCTTGTCGCCTAATTCGTAAATGATCGCATAAGTCTCGATCCTCACGCCGTGATGTTTGGCCAACGGAGTAACCCCATTCTCAGATTTGGTGTTGAAACCGATGACAACCGAGCCGGCTGCTCCGGCCATCAGCACATCGTTTTTGGTGATAATGCCGACATCCGTTGAAACAATCTCGAGCGAAACCTTGGTGCTCTTGATGGCTTCGAGAATATTGCGCACCGCCTCAGTGGAGCCAAATACATCCGTCTTGATGATGACCTTGAGCACCTTCTGCTGCGTGGCCGCGATATTCGCAAACAACGAGTCCAGCGTGTTCTCTTTCGGCACCGCGTCAGCGGCCGTCGTGATTTTCTTCAGTCGATACTGCTCCGCTTCGGCAAGCTTCTCCGCCTCGCGAGCGTTCTTAACGACCTTAAAGGTCGTGCCGCTGTCAGGAGTTCCCGTCCAACCGATGACCCGCGCCGGCGTCGACGGCGGCGCTTCTTTGATCGATCGGCCCTGATCGTCGAACATCGCCCGGACTTTCGCCCAATTGGCGCCGCAAACAATCGCGTCGCCCACCCGCAACGTGCCGCGCTGCACGATCACCGTCGCAAGCGGGCCGCGGCCGACATCAACTTGGGATTCGATGATAACGCCGCTGGCCTCCGCCTTGGGGTTTGCTTTCAACTCAAGCACGTCGGCTTGGAGTAAAATCATCTCAAGGAGCTCGTTGATCCCCGTCCCCTTGATCGCAGAAACCGGCACCGTCACGGTCTCACCGCCCCAGTCTTCCGGAGCAATATTGCGCTGCTGCATCTGACCTTTGACCTGATCCAGGTTTGCACCTTTCACGTCCATTTTGTTCACGGCGACGAGCAACGCGAACTTCTCGGCGTGCTGTGCCTTCTCGTTGAGGGCAATTTTCAACGCCTCGTCGGTCTGCGGCATGAAACCGTCGTCCGCCGCGACCACTAGGATCGCCACATCCGTCGCACTGGCGCCGCGCGAACGCATCTTGGTAAACGCCGCGTGACCGGGGGTATCGAGAAAAGTGATCTTCCGATCGTTGAAATCGATCTGGTAGGCCCCGATGTGCTGGGTGATTCCGCCCGCTTCACCTTTCGCCACATCGGCTTTGCGAATGGCATCGAGCAACGAAGTCTTTCCGTGGTCGACATGACCCAAAATGCAAACCACCGGCGGCCGGAGCACCAAATCCTTGGTGTCGTCTTCTATCACCAACTTCTTTTCCTTCTTTTCTTTCTCTTTTTGAGCCAACACGACCGGATCACCGCGGTGTTTTACCTCGAGCAGAAAACCATGTTTCTCGGCGAGCTTCGCCGCGACGGCTTCGTCCAAAGATTGGGTAATGGCCGCAAAAATCCCCATCTGCATCAACTCGGAGATCAGCTGAAATGGCCTCATCCCAAGAGCCGTCGCAAAGTCGCGCACAATGACCGGCGGCTTCATGCTGATCAACTTAACATCGCCCACTTGAGTAACGGTCACCGATGAACTCGGCGGCATTACGGCTATAACTGGGCTTGGCCCGACCCCAGGGAGCGGAGGTGCTTTTTGGGGCGCAGCCCCGGGACGTCCCGGCATCGCGGGCAAAGCAACCGGTGCTTTGCTCACGGGTGCCGCAACTGGCGCAGAAGCAACTGCCACCGGAGCCGGGATTGGAGCAGCCGGAGTGATCCTCGGCACGGCCGCAGGAGGAGCGACCGGCGCAATGGCCGGACTCTTAACGGTCGGAAATGCAGCAGCCGGAGCGGCGCTGATGAACCGAGGCGGTAACGCTGGCGTTGCGCTCGGGGCCTTGGCCACTACTTGGGGAATTGCTACGATTGGCGGCGCAGAATTCGGCCGAGGCGGCAACGGGACCGGAGCTTTCGAAACCGGGCTTGGCGGCACTGCCGGCGGCGCGAGCGGGACAACAACCGGCGCCGATGCGGGCTTTGAGGCTGCCGCTTTAGCCACAGCGACCGCTTCTTTTTCGCGAGCGATATCTTGCGTGCTCTTCACGAAAACACCGGCGGGAATGTTCACCCGGGAGGGCTCATTAGCTGCAGCGATTTGCGCCGTAGGCGTCGGAACCGGGCTCGAAACCACTGGTGCCACCACCGCCTTAAAACCAAACTCCTTCTCAATTTCGTCAAAATAAATCTTACTGACCGTGCTCGCAACTGATTTGGTCTCCGCCGACACATAGCCTCGCTCTTTCAGCCACGAGAGCAAAGCCTTCGAGTCTTGGTTGTATTGCTTCGCGAGTTCGTGGATGCGGGTGCTCATTCAGTGCGGGAAAAGACGTAGGAGGATGTAAACTTATTAGGTGGAGACTCGAGTGATGACGTCCTGAGCCTCGTCGGCAGTAAATCCACCCCCAACGAGATCCTCCGCCGCCACTCCTTCGAAAGCGGCCGGCGAATTGATCCCCATGTCGACCAAGCGCCCCGCGATCGCAGGATCGAAAGCAAATGTCTTCACCAGAACATTGATCGCCGTCTCGCGGGGGTTGTCACCCACGGCTTTGAACTCTTCAATATCGAGCCGCCAGCCTAAAAGGCGCGAGGTTAGTCTTGCGTTCTGGCCCTTGCGCCCGATCGCAATCGCCAAATCATCCGTGGCGACCTTGAGCAAAATCCGATGAGCTACCTCATCGATTATGATCTCGCGGGGGACTGCGGGCTTAAAGGCCTCGATGATCATCTCCTTGGGATCGGCGTGATACTTGACGATGTCGATCTTCTCGCCGTTCAACTCGCGCACAATCGTCTTCACGCGCGAACCGCGGGCGCCCACGCAGGCACCGACGGGATCAACTTTTTGATCGGTGCTGGTGACCGCAATCTTGGTGCGATATCCCGGCTCACGGGCGAAGGCCTCAATCTTGACCGTCCCATCCGCGATTTCGGTGACCTCCAACTCAAATAGACGGCGTACAAATTTAGGACTGGCGCGACTCAAGATCACCTCGGGGCCTCGCGGGGTGCTTTCGATATCCAGCAAGATGCAGCGAATGCGATCTCCGGGCTGATACTCCTCACCCGGCACTTGCTCTTTCCCGGGCATGACCGCCTCGGCTTTGCCCAAATCGATGAAGATGTCATTGCGCTCACGCCGGCGAACCGTGCCGGTCACGATGTTACCAATCTGGTCCTTAAAATCGTCAAAGATCCGGTCTTTCTCGAATTGCCGTAACCGCTGCATTACCGCTTGGCGGGCGGTTTGCGCAGCGATACGCCCAAGAGACGAAGGATCAACCTCCTTCTCAATCACGTCGCCCACCACCGCACCCGGCTTGAAAGCTTGGGCCTTTTCAACGTGTATATCAGTTTTCTGGTTACCGATCGAATCGACGACCTTCATTACCGCCCACACGTGAAGTTGGCCGTTTTTTGGGTTAATATCGATCCTGAGCTCTTGGCCCGAGTTAATCCCCTTTAACGCGGCCGTTTTCAGCGCATTGACGATCGTCGCGATCATGTCAGTGCGCGGAATGCCCTTTTCCTTTTCCATGTATTCTAGGACGGACAGAATTTCGCTGCTCATAGTGATGTATTTAAGGAAAAAAAAAGCAGGCCGCAGGGCCCACCTTTTTGTAAAGAGTGGTTGATTGAACCTTGAAACTTATCAAACGCGTCGAAAGATTGTCAAGCCCGCCGCCCCTCGACCGAAGACAGACGTGATCATATCTTGGGCGGGGCAATAGACCGAGAAAGATGAGCCCGAGAATCGTGAGACAACCGGTTTAAGGTTCGGATGTGAAACAAGACTTAAGCTGGAATGCCGAAAGGAGCAGAGTCTCTATAAAGGTGCGCGAAAAAGACGGCTTTGTATTCCGCAAGACGATAAATAAAAAATTAATGCAAATCAATCGGGGGAATCGCTTGGCCCACGCAAATAACCCTCGCTGGCTCGCACGCTTCGTCCTGCCAAAAGAGCGTAGCAGCCCGAATCGTCATCCGCTCCTTTCGAGCCCACACCCCATCATCGACTACGTGCCACGTAAACCACCGCCGCGTTCACCGCGGGCCCGAAGTCCTGCAGCAAATCGAGCACCGGTACGCCGCCAAGGAGTGCAATCCGTGATCACCGCCCTTAGCGGAAGGAGGTCGCCCCTCACTGGCTAACCGGCTTTCGAATCCAGTGCACCCAACGAGCGTTGCGATAACTTTTCAACGGCTTGCTCAGAGTTGGTGCGAGCGGCGGGAATCGAACCCACATCAATAGCTTCGGAGGCTACTACACTATCCATTGTGCTACGCTCGCAGAACTGACCGGCCATGAAGTGAGTCGGGTTCGGCCGCGTCAAGCCCGTGCCTTCGCTCGCCTTGCAACTGCGGCGTTGATTCACATCCCGGCTCCTTTCAATTTATCCCGCTATGACCGCCGCCGAGTCCTCCGCCGCCGCGCCCGCACCCTCCGATTTCATCCGCGATATCGTCGCGGCTCACGTCGCCGAAAAGCGTTACGCGAAGATCGTCACTCGCTTCCCCCCCGAGCCGAATGGCTACCTTCACATCGGCCACGCCAAATCGATTTGTTTAAACTTCGGCATCGCCCGCGAAAACGCCGGCCAGTGCAATCTTCGCTTCGACGATACCAATCCGGTCAAGGAAGACATCGAATTCGTCGACTCCATCACCACTGATGTCCGTTGGCTCATCGCCGGCTGGGCGGACGAAGTTTTGGGCGTGAAGGCCAAGGGCACCACGCCCGCCCTCGTCCCTGCTCTCGGCCGGCCCGACTATTTTCAACCTCCAGCCACGCCCGGCAGTGGAATTGAGACCGAGGCG
>NSIG01000043.1 GCA_002737275.1 Opitutia bacterium | reverse complement strand
AGAGCTTTCGCGGCTCACCCGAGTTGCCCGGCCGGGACAGCCCGTTTCGAAACCGCAGTGCCGCCGAGAATCTCGATCTGTTCCGACGCATGAAGGCCGGCGAGTTTCCCAACGGCGCGCGCTCGCTCCGTGCGAAAATCGATATGGCCGCGCCCAATCTTTGGCTTCGTGACCCCCTGCTCTACCGCATCCGCCATGTGCCCCACCATCACGCCGGTGCGGCTTGGTGCCTTTACCCGCTCTACGACTACGCCCACTGCCTCAGTGATTATTTCGAAGGCATCACCCACAGCATTTGCACGCTCGAATTCGTCGATCACCGGCCGCTTTACGACTGGCTGCTCGGCTCGCTCGATCTGCCTCGCGCCCTGCCCCACCAATACGAATTCGCGAAACTCACCCTCGGCTACACTCTGGTTTCGAAGCGCAAATTGCTTCGCCTCGTGCAGGAAAACAAAGTCGCCGGGTGGGATGATCCCCGCATGCCGACGCTTTCCGGGCTCCGTCGGCGGGGCATCCCCGCCCATGCGATCCGCCAATTCGTCGCCAATCTCGGAGTGACCAAGCACGATAGCCTCACCGAGGTCGCCGTTTTTGAACACACCATTCGCGAGGCGCTGAATCACTCCTCCGAACGTCGCCTCGCCGTGCTCAAGCCAATCAAGATCGTTCTCACCAACCTCGCGCCGGGCGAAGTCTTGGTCTGCCAAGCCACCAACAACCCCCAGTCCGAATCCCCAACCACGCGGGCGGTCGAGTTGACTCGCGAGGTCTTCATCGAAAGCGACGATTTTGCCGAGGTCCCGCCGCCCAAATATTTCCGCCTAAAGCCGGGCGGCGAGGTCCGCTTAAAATATGCCTGTATCATCAAGCTCGACGAGATCGTGCAGGACTCCGCCGGTGCCATCACCGAGCTGCGTTGCACCGCCGACCTTACGACCCGGAACGGCCAACCCAACTGCGATAAGAAGGTCAAAGGCACCATCCACTGGGTCAGCGCCGAGCAAGCCATCGACGCCGAGGTCCGCCTTTACGACCGGCTTTTCACGGTGCCCGAACCCGGCGCCAGCGAGGATTTCCTAAGTCTCGTTAATCCACACTCGCTTGAAACTGTGCAGGCGAAACTCGAACCATCACTCGCTGCGAGCGCCGCTCCGGCATGCTATCAGTTCGAACGTCTCGGGTATTTCACCCCCGACGCCAAAGAAAGCACGCCGGCTCGATTGGTCTTCAACCGCACGATCACGCTGCGTGACGCCTGGGCCAAGTAACTAGGCGGCAAGGAGTCGTTCGAGGCGAACGCGCACGCGCTCACGCCCGAGCACGCGAAACATACTCGTGATGCTCGGACCCGCGTTGGTGCCCGAGATCGCAAGTCGCGTCACCGCCTGATAATCACCAAAGCCTAGCCCTTTGCCGGCAGCCAGAGATTTGATGGCTTCTTCAATCGCCGAATCGTTAGAGAAATTCATCGACGGCAATGCCCCCAGCAACTCGCCGAGGCGCGCCTTCGGGTCGCCCTTGCCCATGACTTTCTCCTGCACTTTCGCGTCGATCACAAAATCGTCCGTAAAGAAATAGGCCGTATACGCCGGCAACTCCTCGAGCCCTTTGATCTTCGGTTGAGCGAGCCGCATGACCTCGCGAAAAACTGCGGCATCGGCCAAGGCCGCCCCCCCCGCCGGATGCGCCCGAAAAAACGCGGTGGCTCGCTCAAGAAATTTCTCCTCGGGCAGTTCGAGCAGGTAGCTCATGTTCATATGCGCGAGCTTCTTCTCATCAAACCTCGCATTGCTCTGGTTGATTCCCGGCAGATCGAACAACGCCACGATGTCGGAGATCGTCATCTTCTCGCGGTCGTCCTTTGGGTTCCACCCAAGCAAACACAGGAAATTCACCAAGGCCTCGGGCAAGAACCCGCGCTTCTGATATTCCTCGATGAGCGCGCCTTGGTCGCGCTTCGACATCTTGCCCGGGCCGTTCTGTTTTAAAATGAGCGGGATGTGCGCAAACGCCGGCACCGGCACGCCGAAGGCTTTAAATAATTCCACGTGTTTGCTCGTGTTGGACAGGTGGTCTTCGCCGCGGATCACGTGGGTAATCTTCATCGCGATGTCGTCGACGACGTTCACGAAATGGAACACCGGATTCCCGTCGGAACGAACGATCACAAAATCTTCGTCTTCCAGCCGCTCCACCCGGCCACGGATCTGGTCCTGAATCACGGTCGGCGCCACGTTTACCTTGGTCACTGTTTTCTTGCGATGCTCGTCGAAAACCTCGTGACGGTCGCCAATCAATTTGAACCAGGTTGCTCCGTCCTTTTCATACGTGCGCCCCGCCGCCCGCAATTTCTCCAAATACTCGGCGTAGACCGCCGCGCGCTCGCTTTGCCGATACGGTCCAAACGCGCCGCCGATCCCCGGACCTTCGTCCCAATTCATCTCCAGCCAACGCAACGATTCGTAAATCACATTCAGGAATTGCTCGCTGTTGCGCTCCTTGTCCGTGTCTTCAATGCGCAAAATAAAGACCCCGCCGGTGTGCCGCGCATAAAGCCAGTTGAACAACGCCGTGCGGGCGCTGCCGATGTGAAAAAAACCGGTCGGACTTGGAGCAAAACGGACGCGGACTTGGGACATAGTCGGAGATGAAGATTGTAGCTTGTGCTGCGCGAAAACGGCCAGCAAGAAGCTCCCCATGTCCTCTGTCAAAGCCGCTCCATTTGATCCGTTTGCGTTTGCCTCGCGGATCGAAGGTGCCGGCCGATCGGCCGGACTTCGCTTCGAGCCCTACGGCGAGATCCGGGGCTGCCCCCTACTCGCCCTCACCCGGCGCGCGGCCGGTCTGCGTCCTAGGATCTATCTGTCCGCGGGAATCCACGGAGACGAACCGGCTCCACCCCAGGCGCTGTTGAGCATGATCGAGGCCGGTGTCTTCGATGGCCGGGCCACATGGTTCATCTGTCCTCAGCTTAATCCCACCGGGCTCGCCCTTGGCACCCGTGAAAACGCCTCCGGTCTCGAACTTAACCGCGACTACCTCGATCTCAGCGCATCGGAGACGCGGGCCCACGTCGCATGGCTGCAACGTCAACCGCCGTTCGATCTCACGCTTTGCCTGCACGAGGATTGGGAAGCCACCGGCTTCTATCTTTACGAGCTCAACTCCGAAAATCGCCGCAGCCTCGCCGAACCCATGCTAGAGGCCGTCCGCCCACTCTGCCCCATCGACGAAGCCCTCACCATCGACGGTCGAGCGACGGCCGCCCCCGGCATCATCCGACCAATCGACGATCCTTTGCTGCGGGAAACGTGGCCCGAAGCAATCTACCTTCGCGCCCATCACACCACGTTGAGTTACACGCTTGAAACGCCCTCGGCGTTTCCTCTCACGCAACGTATCGCCGCGCTCCGCGCCGCCGTCGAAGCCGCTTTGGCGAGCCTCAGCCCTCGGGGAGTTTGAGTCCTCTCGCCACACAAAACTCGCGCAGGTCTGCCGCCAGTTCCGCCCGGAAAATCTCCGGCGCCCCGACTCCGCGAAGATCGATCGACGCACAGTGCAACGCCTGCCGAGCCAACAGGAGCCGGTCGGCCAACGCCGACGTCCACCCGGTCGAGATAAAATCTAAATATAAAAGCGCATCCGGCCCGTAAATTTTGTCCCCGACCAACGAGCGCCCAAGCCACTGCGCGTGCGCCCGGATCTGATGCTTTCGTCCCGTCTCTGTCACTACTCGAACCAAGGTAAATCCCGCGGCAACGCTCAACGGCGTGAAATGCGTCACCGCCAGTTGCCCGCCCTCCGCCACCACCGTCGACTTAATAAACACCGGACTGGCCGTGTCGTCGCCGAGCGGCTGATTTACGGTCACCGGCTCGGCCAACTCACCCACCATCACCGCCAGATACTCCTTGCTGGCCTTCCGCTCCATCATCGCGGTCTGCAGCCGGCTCGCCATCGTGGCATTTTTCGCGAGCACCACGACTCCGCTGGTCTCCCGGTCGAGGCGGAAGACCAGATGCATCACCGGCAAACCCGTATACTCCCGCGTTGCGCCGACCAAACTTGACCACGGTCCCGCCTTTGAGGGATGGCACACGACGTCGCCCGGCTTGTTTACCACCAGCAACTGCTCGTCTTCGAAAATGATCCACGACTTCACCTCGTCCACCGTGATCAGGCGCACACGGCCCGTCGTTTCCCGTCTTGGCCAAGCCGACGCCCGACGCGAATCAAGCCACGGCTCGCGTGCCGCGCCGGCCGACGTTCTCTCCTCCCAACTACCGCCGCCGCTCACCGAATCGCCTTCTTCAGGCGAAATCGGGCCAGCACCATCGCGGCCAAACGTGCCGCCACCGGCTTGGGCAATTTAGAGACGAGAAACGTCGAGACCTTGTTCTTCCAGCCCGGCACGACCTGCGACCGGCCACTCGCAATCGCCCGCATCGTCGCCTCGACGACGTCCTCGCACGTCATCCCGAACGCGTCGGGCACGCTCCCTTGTTGCAATCCTGCGCGCAGGAAAAACTCCGTCGCTGTCGGCCCCGGACACAGCGCCAAGGCGCGCACCCCCGAGCCCCGCAATTCCTCGTTCAACGCCAAGCTCCAATTGAGCACAAACGCCTTGGTCGCCCCATAGGTCGCCATGTAAGCCGTCGGCTGAAAAGCCGCCGTCGAGGCCACTGTGACGATCACGCCCCCCCGCCGCTTGAGCAGCGGTAACAGACGCGCCGTGAGTTCGACCACCGCGCGCACGTTCACATCGATCATCTCCGTCAAAGCTGAAATATCCGGCTCTGGGAAATGCCCGTAGGCGCCAAAGCCGCTGTTGTTCAACAAAAGTATCCGGCCAGTTGGAGCCTCGCTTTCAAGAAATTCTTCCACGGCTTTGGCCGTCGCCGCCAAAGACGAAGTTTGTGCAAGATCGCATGGAAAGTGGCGCAGCTTAAGCTTGCTCACATTTATGACCGGCAAGCGACGAGAGAGGTTGCAAATCTGCAAACTGGGTCCCAACACTCCGATCAGTTCGATGAATGATTTTCCAATACCGGAAGATCCGCCCGTCACCACGACGGTCGTGAAATCCTTCAGCACTTCGTTTAACGGGGGCATGGGATGTGACGATAGCTGTACTTTCGACAGCCGACCATCCGGCCGACTGCGGTTAACCAAAACATACGCAGAAATATGAACAGACAAAACCAACATGAACTAATCGTTTCCGGCATCCATCTCGAGCTGACTCCGTCGCTCAAGACCTTTGTGCAGGAGAAAACGGAACGATTGTTTCGTCATGAAGAACGCATCGTGCGAATCCGCGTTGAGCTCGAATGCGACCCCAAAGAAACCGTCAGCGCGCGCTTCAAGGCCAAGGGCCACATCGCCGTCCACGGTCCCGATATGAACGCCGCAGTCGAGTCGGACGAATGCCATAAAGCCGTGGCGCTCCTCGTCGACAAACTCGACCGCATGCTCCGCCGTCGCTCCCGCTTGATGAAGGTGAAACGCCACCTCAACCACGTGCAGGAACAGGACGCCGAGATCCCAAGCGCCGCCTGACGCCGAACCCGTCTTCCATTCCGGCCCGGATCCGCCACGCGGATCCGGGCTTTTCTTTGTTCGCCCCTAGCCAAGAACGAGATTCTGGTCGCCCCGCCCCACCTGAGCCGTAGTTTCTACCCCCATGCCCGGTCCCGCTCCTTTCGCTAAAAAATTAACGTCTTCACCTCGTCTGGTCCCCGCCACCGCCGGCGACCCCGACCCGGATCTGGAGCCCAACCCATTGCCCGAACCACCCGCACCACGCGCACCCATTGACCGGTCGGCGTGGGCCAAACCTTGGGCCCAGCTCAAATACTTCACGTTTCAACCGGCCATCTTCCCTCGTCTCCTCGGTCAAGTCTCGCCCGACGCGCGCCCCGGCGATTTCGTCAACGTCTACGACAAGAACGGCAATCTGACCGGTGGCGGTCTTTTCAATCCCCGAGCCAAAATTCCCCTCCGGGTTGTCTGTCATTCCACCACCCCCATCGACGAATCCTATTTCGAGACCGCCATTCGCCGCGCCATCGCTCTGCGCCGGGACCTCTTTAAACTCGACGAGACCACCGATGCCTACCGCCTGATCGGCTCAGACGGCGACGGCCTTAGTGGCCTCATGATCGACCGCTATGGAGATACCCTGCTCTGCGAAATATATTCCCTCGGCGTCGCCCAACGGCTACTCGGCTGGCTCCCGCTCATCCACGAGCTCGCCGGCACAAAATTCGCCCGCGTTCACGTCGACCACGATCTTGGTTCCCTCGAAGGCATCAAGCCGTCCCTTTTCAACGAGACCAATGCCGCCGCCCCGACCAAGGTAAAGATCCGCGAGCATGGCATTCGTTACGAAGTCGATTTTGCCGAGGGCCACAAAACCGGGTTCTTCTGTGACCAACGCGAGAATCGCCGGGCCCTTGCGCGCTTCACCAAGGACGCCCGAGTCCTCGACTTGTGCTGCTATACCGGCGGTTTTGCCCTCAACGCCAAACTCACCGGCGGCGCGGCGGATGTCACGTGTGTCGACCTCGACGAGGTCGCTCTCGCCCAAGCCAAACGCAACGCCAACCTTAATCAGGCGCGCCTGAAGTTCGTCCACGCCGACGCTTTCGCCTACGCCCGCCAGATGCAACAAAACGGCGAGAAATGGGACGTCATCGTGCTCGACCCGCCGAAATTTATCTTCACCCGCGAACTCGCCGGCAACTGGGAGGGCCGGCAAAAATACGAGGACCTCAACCTTCTCGCCATGTCTTTGCTCAAGCCCGGCGGCGTGTTCGTGACCTGCTCCTGTTCGGGCCTGCTCTCGACGGAGGACTTTGAGAGCCACGTCATCAAAGCCGCCCACCGGCAACAACGCCGCCTCCAATTTTTCGACCGCACCGGCGCCGGCGTCGATCATCCCGTTTACTCCAACTGCCTCGAAAGCCGCTACCTGAAACTCCTTTGGGCGCGGGTTTTTTGATCCCGGCTAAGCACGTCAAATCTTATGGCTGATCTCGATCATCTTTTTGCCCAGAACCGGACTTGGGCCAGTGCAATCAAACACCGCGACCCGGAGTTTTTTCAAAAACTCTCGCGCCAACAAAATCCGGAGCACCTCTGGATCGGCTGCTCCGACAGTCGCGTGCCGGCCAACGAAATCATCGGCCTTCTGCCCGGCGAGGTCTTTGTCCACCGTAACATCGCCAACGTCGTGGTTCACACCGACCTGAATTGTCTCTCGGTCATCCAATATGCGGTCGATGTCCTCCGGGTGAAACACATCATGGTCGTCGGACACTACGGTTGCGGCGGCGTCCGCACCGTGTTGCGCTGTGAACGCGTCGGGCTGGCCGACAACTGGCTTCGCCACGTCCAAGACGTGCGCGAGAAACACGAATGCCATTTGCGCGATCTGCCCGACGATACCGCCCGCTCCAATCGGCTCTGCGAACTCAACGTCATCGAACAGGTCGCCAACGTCTGCCAGACCACCATCGTCCAAGACGCTTGGGCGCGTGGCCAGCAACTAGCGATTCATGGGTGGATTTACGGGCTGCACGACGGTCTCCTCCGCGAGCTATGCCCTGATATTTCCCAACCCGACCGCTTGGCCCCGGCGCACACCGAGGCCATCGCTAGGCTCTCGCGCCCCGTCTAGCGTTTGAATCCGGCCCCGGTTAAAGCTAGAAACGGCAATTGAACCACGGAAAGAGCCGAATGGCCACGGATCCCAAGCCGATGGGAGCAGCGAACGACTCACCCATGAGGTAAAGCCGGTTCCCCGGCTTTATCCGGGTTAATACCCACGTCCCTTGATCAACAGACTGTCGTTGCGAGAAGCGCAGCGACGAAGCAATCCAGCTGGATTCCCGCGGCGCGCATCGCACACCTGCTCTCGCCATGACCAACGTCTAGAAATTAAGGGACGTTGGTATAATTCGGGTGCATCCGTGGTTAATAAATTTGGAGGGTTGGGCTGCTGCGGATTCAAGGATGAGCCATTGAGCGCGCCATGGACGAGCTGTGGGACGCCGTCTCCATGGATCCTTCGTCTGCCGGGCATCGGATGGCTTAGAAACAACCCGGCGCATCCGCCGCCGCCTCGCTGGCCGACCGCTCCTCATCGTCGCCGCGCTGACGGCCAACGCCATGGACGACGATCGCGCCGATTGCATGGCCGCCGGCATGGATGATTTTATCACCAATCCAGTAAAGCTGACCGAACTGCGAAAACGCCTGGAAGGCTAGCTCAAGCCGCCCGCGTCCCGGCGCTAAACGCCCCCGTTGACGAGACACGAAAAAACCCGCAGCGAGCACTGCGGGTTAAAGATAAACGCGGCTTCGAAGCTGATTAGCTGCGGCCGAGGTAGCTTCCATCCTCGGTGCTGACCTTGATGATCTCACCTTCCTTAATGAAGAGCGGCACCTGCACGACCAATCCGGTTTCAAGTTTCGCGGGCTTCT
Organism: Opitutia bacterium; assembly: GCA_002737275.1. Lineage (GTDB taxonomy): Bacteria > Verrucomicrobiota > Verrucomicrobiia > Opitutales > Opitutaceae > Tous-C4FEB. The sequence continues at coordinate 21,310 of NSIG01000043.1, read as the reverse complement.
GCACGTTGCTGGCGGTGTCGCCCTTGATGCCGTCGGAGCTTTCAATGACTTTTAGCGCGACAGTCGAAGGCAGCTCGATGGAAAGAGGCTTCTCGTCAACGAAGAGCACATCAACCCGCCCGCCCGTCGTCAGATAATTCTTCGCATCGCCCAAGAGAAGCGCACTGAGCTCAACTTGCTCATACGTATCGGGATCGATGAACGCATAGGCATCGCGGTCAGCGAAGCTGTATTCGAGCGATTTCTTTTCGGTCGGCAGCACTTCGATGGTCTCCGTCGAAGCAAAACGTTGGTCGAGAGCTTTGCCGTAGCGCAGATTCCGCATTTTGATCTGCACGAACGCCCGCAAATTACCCGGCGTGCGGTGCTGCGTCTCCATCACGAGATGAGGCTCATTGTTGAATTTGATGACTTGGCCTCGGCGAATGTCGTTGGCGGCGGGCATAACGTAGGTGACTTGATGTTGAGGATTGCGACGTGCGAAAGGGAAAGGGTCTAACGGTCGGGCTTTCGCACTGTCAAGGCCCGCATCAGCTTCGCGCGCCCCAGGTTAATCCACGAACCGCCGTTTAACTGATCACGCCCTTGACCACGCTGCCATGCACGTCGGTCAAACGGTAATTTCGGCCCTCAAAACGGAAAGTCAGACGTTCGTGGCTGAACCCGAGTTGGTGTAAGAGCGTCGCTTGTAGGTCATGGACGTGGACCTTGTCTCGCACGACGTTGAAGCCGAGTTCGTCGGTCTCGCCATAGGAGAGTCCGCCTCTGATCCCGCCGCCCGCCAAAAGCATCGTGTAACAATCCGGATAGTGGTCCCGACCAAGAATTTCACCCGCCGAGGTGCGCCCTTCGCGGAACGGGGTGCGGCCAAATTCGCCGCCCAAYACGATCAACGTTTCGTCAAGCAGGCCGCGTTGGCGGAGGTCATTGATCAACGCCGCTACGGGCTGATCCATGGTGCGGCACTTCTTCGTCAGGCCGTCGCGGATATCTTCTTTCTCACTCGTCCCGTGAAAATCCCAGCCCCAATCGAAGAGCTGCACGAAACGCACTCCCTGCTCCACCAAGCGCCGCGCGAGCAGACAGTTGTTGGCAAAACTCGATTCGCCCGGTTGCCCGCCGTAGCTAGCGATCGTCGCCGGAGTTTCCCGCGAGATATCCATCACTTCGGGCACGGACATCTGCATCCGGTAAGCGAGCTCGTATTGGGCAATTCGCGTGCGGGTTTCCGGGTGGCCGAGTTCGCTCGCCTGCAGTTCGTTCAAAACCTGCAACGCATCGAGGCTTTCACGCCGCAAATCGCGCGTGAAACCTGCCGGATCCGAGGCATACAGCACCGGGTCGCCCTTGGATCGGCACTGCACGCCTTGAAATACAGAGGGCAAAAACCCGCTGCCGAAAGAATTCTTGCCGCCATTCGGCTGCACGCCACTCGAGATCAACACCACGAAACCGGGCAAGTTCTGGTTCTCGGTGCCGAGGCCGTAGGTCACCCACGATCCCATCGAGGGACGGCCGGGGCGCGGCGACCCGGAGAGCAGAAGCAACTCCGCCGGCGCGTGGTTGAACTGGTCGGTGTTCATCGAGTGGATGATGCACAACTCGTCGGCCACCGCATGGAGATGCGGAATCGCATCCGACATCCATTGACCGCTGTTCCCGTATTGGGCGAACGATCGCGGGCTTCCCATCAACTTTGGCTTCCCCGCCGTGAAAGCGAACTTCTTGCCTTTGATAAACTCATCCGGGCAATCCTGCCCGTCGCGCTTCACCAACTCGGGCTTGTAGTCGAACATATCCAGGTTCGGCGGCGACCCCGTAAGGTGCAGATAGATCACGCGTTTCGCCTTCGGCGCAAAGTGGGGCAAGCGCGCCGCCAACGGATTCATCGCCGCCATGCCCGTCGGCGCCGCCATCGCGTTGCGCCCAAGGAGCGCACTCAACGCAATCGCACCGAGACCCGCGGCGGACTCTTTGAGAAAATGCCGCCGAGTCGTGTGGCGCAGGGAGTCGATGTAGGGATTCATAGAGCGAACGCTGTTCAGGGCTTCATCAAGAATTCATCGAGATTGAGCAGGACATTGGCGACCACCGTCCACGCGGCGAGATCCGCCGCATCTGCCCCCGGCGCCAAAGGTCCCAGGGGGTCCGTGGCGATCTGCCGGGCCCGAGGCGCATCACCGGTGAACCGCGCTCGCGTCCGCTCCAACAGGGCCAGCATCTCCCGTTGCTCGATCGGCTTCGGCGCTCGGGTCAACGCGAGCCGGAACGCCGCGTCCAATCGATCCTCCGCTGTCCCGCCTTGCGCGGCGAGGCGACGGGCCAGCGCCTGCGCCGCCTCGATGTAAACCGGATCGTTCAACGTCACGAGCGCCTGCAACGGCGTGTTGGAGCGTTCACGCCGCACCGTGCAGACCTCCCGGCTGGGCGCATCAAACGTCGCCATCGAGGCATACGGATTCGACCGTCGCCACATCGTGTAGAGTCCGCGCCGGTAGCGGTCCTCTCCGGCGCTGGTCTCCCAATCGAGCCCCGAGCCGAACGCCGCGCTCACGCCCATTTTGGGCTGGGCCGGATTCACCGGCGGGCCATACATTTTGGCACTCAGTAATCCGCTCACCGCGAGCGTCTGATCTCGGATCATCTCGGCCGAAAGCCGGAGCCGTGGCCCGCGCGCGTGCAACTGATTGTCCACATCCCGCGCCAACATCTCGGGCGTAATCCGCGACGACTGCCGGTAAGTCTGGGAGGTTACCATCAGCCGCAGCAGATGTTTCACGTCCCAACCGCTCTCACGAAACTCCACCGCGAGCCAATCCAGGAGCTCCGGATGCGAGGGCAGATCACCTTGGCTGCCAAAATCCTCGCTCGTCCGCACCAGGCCGAGGCCGAAGATATTCTCCCAGAATAAATTTGAAATCACCCGGGTCGTCAGGGGATTGCTCGGATCGAGCAACCATTGGGCGAGCCCCAGCCGGTTCGAAGCCGCTCCCGCCGGGAGGGGATGCAACCCCTCCGGCGTGCCCGGCGATACTTCCTCGCCCAGATCGAGGTAGTTCCCGCGCCGGTGGATCTGGGTCGTGCGACGCGCGCTGCCGACCACCTCCGACATGACCGGCACGGTCGTGCTGGGCTTCACTGCTTCGAGTTTCGCCAACAAAGCCGCGTGCCGTTCTCGCTCGGGCTGCAAGCCCGGCGCGACCTTCATGTAGTGGGCGGTTAACACCTCGTTCTCAGCGGCCGAGCGCTCTCCGGATGGGCGCGCGATCGACGCCAACACCGGCGGCGGCGTCCGAACGATCTCATCGGCCCGAACGTCGCTTGATGTGGCAACACGGAACGCCCGCAAGGTCGCGTGCTTTCGATTGGAGTATTGCTCGATCGTCACTTTCAACTGCCCGCCCGCTGGCACCACCACCGGTTTTTTCGGCAAAAGCGCGAGGGTGTGGGCCGTCGTAGCCGCGCCGCCCACCGACCAGCCTTTCTCTTTGCCAGCTTTGGTCAAAACCGTGTTCGCCGCGAAACCTTCGGCGGTAAAGTCCGCGTGCGCCGAAACAAAAACGATCGAGCTCACTTCGCTCACCACCCATGCCTCATTCTTGACCGGGGCGGTTTCCACCGTGGTGAACCACACCGGAGTTCGCTGCGCATCAAGGACCGTGATCTTCGCGCCGGCGAGGCGTGCTCCGTAGTCGCCATCCGTGCGGTTCCAGATCACCACGCGCTCCACCAGCCGCTCCGTCGCTTGGTCGTTTTTCAAGTCGAGCTCCCACCACGGATTCTCCGAGCGTTCGGTGAGCGTCGTCGTTTTTGCCTGCACCAAATCGCCATTGGTTTTCCCATCAATGGCGAGAGCTGAAACCGCCTCACCGTCGGTGCTGCTCTGGCTCGCCCGACCGGCCGGCGCGATGTTCTCGTCGCCCTCGTAAACTTGCACCTCGGCCAGCGACAGCACGCGGTCGTTGCCGGGTAACTCAATCCGAAGAAAGCGACCGGAGATTTCAGGCTTCCCCGCCGGGATCACTGCGGCCCGCACGCGCGTGACTACGAATTCGCCCGTGTCCTTCGTTGGCCGCGCCTCGAGCCTTAGAGCCGTCAGCGTCTGTTCCGCCTCGGTCACCATTCTGAGCGTGTAGCTGTCCTTTTCGCCTTTACGCTCAACGCCGATCACCCCGTCGCTGTCGAGAGTCATCGCTGCACCCGCTTTCGAAACCAGGCCCGTCGGTCTCAGACCCGACCACCTGAGCCCCGGCTCGAACCGTCTTTCCCAAGTGGGTTGCGCGGCCAACAGCTCGGGTGTCCGGGCGCTCAACGTCGGCTGGATTGCCGCGATGAATCCCTCAAGTTCCTTGCGCTCTTTKTTTTGCACCGGCGTAAACAGCCCGAGCACCGGCGATTCGTCTTTCAGGTCGTTGTCCGCTGTGTTGTTGAAAATCGCAAAAAGCCGGAAGTAATCGGCATGGGTAAACGGATCGTATTTATGCGTGTGGCACTGGGCGCAGGCCATGGTTGAGCCCATCCAGACGGTCATCGTCGTGTTCACGCGGTCCACCACGGCGACGTTGCGAAACTCTTCGTCGATGGTGCCGCCTTCGCTGTTGGTCGGCGTGTTGCGGTGAAACGCCGTGGCCACGAGTTGTTCATCCGTCGGGTTCGGTAGCAGGTCCCCCGCAAGTTGTTCGGTGGTGAACTGGTCGAACGGCTTGTTGGCGTTAAACGCCCGGACGAGATAATCCCGGTAGGCCCAGATCGTGCGCAACGGATCGTCCGCATATCCGGCCGAGTCCGCATAGCGCGCCTGATCGAGCCAGAGGCGCGCCCAATGTTCGCCGAAAGCCGGTTGCGCTAACAACCGGTCGACCATGCGCCCATAAGCGCCCGGAGCGAGATCCTCCTCAAAACGTTGCACATCGGCCGGAGTCGCGGGCAGGCCGGTCAAATCCAACGCCACCCGGCGCGCGATTGTGGCCCGCTCGGCCTCAGGCGCCGGCGAAAGTTTCTCGAGTTCCAGTCGGCTGAGAATGAAGCGGTCCACCGGATTCGCACCCCAAGTCACATCGCGCACCGCCGGGAGTGGCGGTCGCTTCGGCGCGACGTAGGCCCAGTGCGGTGCATAGGGCGCACCTTGCTCGATCCATTCCTTGACCAGCTCCTTTTGCCGCGACGTGAGTTTCTTGTTGGTATCAGGCGGAGGCATCACCTCCGTCTCGTCATCCGAAGTGACTCGCACCAGCATTTCGCTTTCGTCCGGTCGCCCCGGGACAATGGCCGCGAACCCGTTTATGACCGCGAGTGCGCCTTCGCGCGTGTCCAGCCTCAGCCCGCCCTTGCTCCGCTCGCCACCTTTGCGATCGCCGGCATCGGGCCCGTGACAACGAATGCAATTCTCCGAAAGGATCGGTCGGATATCTCGATTAAAATCAATCGTCTCGGCCGCCGGAGTCGCGGCGCCCAGCACTCCGGAAATCCCACCAACCGCACCCAAACACACCATCAAAACGAGTAACCAGAGGTTTGCTTGGGGGCGAGGACTCACCATCCCATTCTCGTGATCCAGGGCGCGATCGGTAGCAAGTCGCACCGCTAAATTTTTTCATGAAATTTCGCCACCGGAGACCGCTGCTCACCTGCTAGGCCACCTTCCCTACGCGCCGCCTCTGACGGCGCAGCGGCGCCCGCGACGCCGGAGCTTACGCTTTCTCCATGCTGATCGGCTAATAAAACCAGCGGCTAATGAGTTCGGGACTATTCCCCGTAGGCCGCATACCATGTGACGTTAGTATAAACGGTGGATCCCAACGCCGCCCCGGTGATTGGAAATCGAGCTAACCTGCCGCCTGCAAAAGCCCGCTAAGCCACTACCTTCTCGAAACGCCGCGCCAGTTCCACGTCCAGCGCCGTCACTTTTCCGCCGGCGTCATGCGTGGAAAGCCGCACCGCGACCGTCTTGTAAACGTTCATCCATTCCGGATGGTGGTTCAGCTCCTCGGCCTCGAAACCCGCGCGCACCATAAACGCCAGCGCGGCCCTGAAACCTGCAAACTCAAAGGTCTTCGCCAGCGCGTCGTGCTGCCACGCCCAGCCCGGCAATTTAACCAACTCCGCCGCAATTTTTTTCGCTGTCAGGGGTTTGCTCATGGGCCCACGCTCGCCCGGGCTTCCCCCTTGTCAAACTTCAGCCCGCCTCACTACCTTCGTTTTTTTCGCATGGCCGAATCCATCCCTCCGCCCGCTGTTTTGGGCCCCGTTCCCGCGCATATCGCCATCATCATGGACGGCAACGGCCGCTGGGCCAAAGCCCGCGGCCTCCCCCGCCTCGAAGGGCACCGCCGGGGAGTCGAGACCGTTCGCACCACCACGTTTGCGGCCCGAGACCTCGGCGTGAAAGTCCTCACGCTTTACGCCTTTTCGGTCGAAAACTGGAAACGCCCCCAAGACGAGGTCGGCGGCCTCATGAGTCTGCTCGAGTATTACCTCAAAAAGGAACTCGTCACCTTCGTCCGCGACCGCGTCCGTTTCCGCACCATCGGTCGCACCGCCGACCTCCCGGCCAACATCCAAAAGCTGCTCAACGACACCATCGCGGCCACGCAGCATTTCTCCGATTACACCCTTGTTCTCGCGCTTAACTACGGCGCCCGCACCGAGGTCGTTGACGCCGCCCGCGCCTACGCCGCCGCCGTCGCCGCCGGCCGGGAAAATCTCAACGACGATTCTTGGTCCACTTTTTCCCGCTACCTTACCACCGCCGATCTCCCCGATCCCGACCTCGTGATCCGCACCTCCGGCGAGACCCGCATCAGTAATTTCCTTTTGATGCAGGCCGCCTACGCCGAGTTCGTTTTCACGCCCACGCTTTGGCCTGACTTTTCCAAAGCCGATCTCACCGCCGCCATTGCCGACTACAATCGCCGCGAGCGCCGCTTTGGCCTCACCAGCGAGCAATTAAAGCCCGCCAACCACTAGCCCATCCGTCCAGATCCGAACTCCAAACTCAGATCGCCCGGCTTTCGACTTTCAGCTCTCAGCTCCCAGTTCCCCTCTTGATCAAACGCATCCTCAGCACCGTCGCCCTCTGGAGTATCATCGCCGTCACGCTGTGGTTTTTCCGTACCTCGGGCGCGCTCGTGCTCATCGCGATCATCGCCGCACTCACGCTCCGCGAGTTTTTCGACCTCATGCGTGGCGCCGGTTACGCGCCGTTCACGATCTTCGGCTCAAGTTTTGGCGTGCTCATCACGCTCTCGCCCTGGATTGAAACGGTCACCGGCCGGCCCGCCCACATCTTGCTCGCACTTTCCATCGTAGTATTCGCCGTCCGCCTGCTCGGCGAACGCACCCCGGAGAATCGCGTGGAATCCCTCGCCACCACGATCTTCGGCATCGTTTACGTCGGCGTGCTCTTGCAATACACGGTGCGGATCGTCGTCCCGCTCCCCGGCGATACCGTCACCGCCGACGGGCGGCTGCTACTTGCCCTTTGGCTCATCGCCGTCGCCAAGTTTTGCGACGTCGGCGCGCTCCTCACCGGCCTCGCCATTGGCCGCCATAAAATGTCCCCTCACATCAGCCCGAAAAAAACGTGGGAGGGCGCCGCCGGCGGTATCATCACGTCGATGGGTGTCGGGGCCTTGATTGCTTGGCTTTCACGTGACCACTTCCCCGGTCACATGACCCCGCTGATCGCCGCGCTGATTGCCGCACCCGTCGCGGCCATCGGCATCGTCGCCGACCTCGTCGAATCCGTGATCAAACGCCGCGCCAACATGAAGGACTCCGGCCGTAGCATCCCCGGCATCGGCGGCATGTTTGATCTGAGCGACAGTCTGCTGCTGGCCGCGCCGGTCGGTTATTTTTTCTTTGGCCTGCCTTAGCGCATGAACGTTTCCCCCGTCCCCCGCAAACGCGTCGTCCTGCTCGGCGCCACCGGTTCCATCGGCGAGAGCACGCTGCGCGTCATCGCCGCCCACCCCGACAAACTCGAGCTCGTCGCGGTCGCCGCCCGGGGCAATTGGGAAAAACTCGCGGGCATCGCATCCGCCCATGCCGTCCGCCACGTCGGCCTCTTCGACGAAAAGGCCTTCGCCGCCGCTCGCGCCCAACCCGCCGCCTTCCCGGCCGGCACGCGCCTCGTCGGCGGCCTCGCCGGCCTCGTCGAACTCGCCCAACTGCCCGCGGCCGATATCGTCCTCGTCGCCGTCGTGGGCACCACCGGCCTCGAACCCGCCCTCGCCGCGCTTAACGCCGGCAAAGACCTCGCCCTCGCTTCCAAAGAGATCCTCGTCCTCGCCGGCCAACACGTGCTCGCCGCCGCCGCGAGGAGCGGCGCGAAACTTCTCCCGGTCGACAGCGAACACAGCGCCGTCTTCCAATGTCTTGAGGGTAACCCCCTCGCCTCCGTCCGCCGCGTCACAATCACCGCGAGCGGCGGCGCGTTCCGCGACTGGCCCGTCGACCGCCTCGCCCACGTCACCCCCGCCGACGCCGTCAAACATCCCAATTGGTCGATGGGCCCAAAAATCACCGTCGACTCCGCCACGTTGGCCAACAAAGGCCTCGAGCTGATCGAGGCCCAATGTCTCTTCGGTCTTCGCCCCGAGCAGTGCACCGCCGTCATGCACCCGCAAAGCATCGTCCACGCGATCGTCGAATTCGCCGACGGTTCGATGCTCGCCCAGCTCTGCCCGCCGTCGATGACATTTCCCATCCAACACGCCTTGCTCCACCCCGCCCGGGCACCGGGGGTCGAAGCCGCGCTTGATTTCCGTAAACTGCTCACCCTCGATTTCCGGCCGCTCGACGAAGTTCGCTTCCCGATGCTCCGCCTCGCCCGGGAAACCATGGCCGCCGGCGGCGGGGCCCCGGCCGTTTACAACGCCGCCAACGAGGTCGCCGTTGCCTCCTTCCTCGCCCATCAGATCCCCTTTCTTGCGATTCCGCACGTCGTCGAACACACTCTCGCCCAACTTTCCCACTCCGCACCCGCCGATCTTCCCGCTATCCTCGCCCTCGACCAAGAGGCCCGCCGCCTCGCGAAGTCAGAAATTGAAAATCGGGCATCAAAAATCTAAAATCCCAAATGGAACTCCTTTCCGCCGTCTTCTCCAACATCTGGTCGATCTTTCTCGTCGTCATCTTTTTCGGCGGCTCGATCTTTGTCCACGAGCTCGGACATTTTCTCGCCGCCCGGCGGCGCGGGGTGCTCGTTGAGCGCTTCTCCATCGGTTTCGGCCCCGCCATTTGGTCCCACCGCGCCAAAGACGGCGTCGAATACCGCATCGCTTGGTTTCCTCTCGGCGGCTACGTTCTCCTCCCCCAACTCGCCGACCTCGGCCCCATCGAGGGCGCGAGCAACGCCGACGTCGCCAAACTCCCGCCCATTTCCTACTCCACCCGGATGTTGGTCTTCGTGGCCGGTGCGACGTTCAACGTCCTCTTTGCCTTTATCCTCGCTTGCATTATCACCATCGTCGGCCTGCCCGAGAGCAGCATGACCGCCACCACCCGAGTCGGCTATGTGGCCAAAACCTTGGAGGGCCCCGATGGCGTCAAATCTCCCAGCCCCGCCSTTCAGGCCGGCTTCCGCGCCGGCGACATTGTCCGCGCCATCGACGGCAAAACCGTCACCGACTGGCAGGACTTGATGCAGACCCTCGTCACCACCTCAGGCCGCACCGCCGACGGTCAACCCCGCGCCGTTTTCACCGTGGATCGCGACGGCGAGATGCTCGATCTGCCCGTCAATCCCCGCCTCTCCGGCGATGAAAAATTCCGCAAAGTCGGCATCGCCCCGGGCTTCGAACTTATCGTTTTTAAGATTAACCCCAGCACCCTCGCCGCCACCGCCGGCCTCCTCGAGAAAGACGAAATCGTCTCCGCCAACGGCGTGAAAATCTACGGCACCGAGACTCTTTTCGAGACCCTCCTCGCCCAACCCTCCGCCCCCGCCAAGCTCATCGTCCGTCGCGCCGGCGCCGATGTCACCCTCACGTTGCCCGCGCCCACCGCGACCACCAACGCCGCCCTCGCCAAAGCCCTCGGCGTGGATTTTACCACCGGCTTCCGCACCACCCATCCGTCGCCCCTCAAGCAGCTCGTCGCGCCCGTCCTCATGACGATTCGCACGCTCTCCAGCCTCATCAACCCCAACTCCGACATCGGCATCTCCAAACTCGCCGGACCCGTCGGGATCGTCCGGATCTTCCACAGCGCCGCCGAGGCGGGGATCGTCGCAATTTTGATGTTCACGATCCTCATCAACATCAACCTCGCCGTCTTCAACCTGCTCCCGATTCCCGTGCTCGACGGTGGCCAGATGCTCTTCGCCACCATCGGCAAACTCCGCGGTCGCTCCCTGCCCGTGAATTTCATCATGAGCGCCCAAAGCGTCTTTATGGTCCTGTTGCTCTCCATGATTCTCTACGTGAGCTTCTTTGACGTTCGCCGCATCGTCCGCGACGTCAACACGAGCCGCTCTGAGTCCAACGCCCCCGCCAAGTAAGCCCCCGGTGATTGCGAGGAACGGAGCGACGCAGTAAGCCATTGCTCCTACTAATGGCGCCACGGGCCACCCCTTAGTCCTTTCACCTGCCGCCATTCCATCCCGCCATGTCGCCCTACTGCGCCTCCCGTTTCCAAACCATCCGCCGTCACACCCATGAAGTCCGGGTCGGCTCCGTCGGCGTCGGCGGCACTCATCCCGTGCGCATCCAGTCGATGACGACGAGCGACACGCAGGATATCGCCGCCACCGTGCAGCAATCCATCGCTCTCGCCGAAGTCGGCTGCGAGATCGTCCGCATCACCGCCCCCAACGTCGCCGCCGCCCGCTGCCTCCGCGACATCCGCGCCCAACTCGCCGCCGCCGGCTTCGCCCACGTTCCCATCGTCGCCGACATCCACTTCCTCCCCAGCGCCGCGATGGAGGCAGTCGAGCACGTGGAAAAAATCCGGGTCAACCCCGGCAACTACGCCGATAAGAAAAAATTCGCCGTCCGCGAATACTCGGACTCCGACTACGRCGCCGAGCTCGCCCGCCTGCACGAGGCGTTCTCCCCGCTTGTGATCCGCTGCAAAGAACTCGGCCGCTCGATGCGCATCGGCACCAACCACGGCTCGCTTTCCGACCGCATCATGAACCGCTACGGCGACACGCCCCTCGGGATGGTCGAGAGCGCCCTCGAATTCCTCCGAATCGCCGCCAGTCATTCCTACGATCAGATCATCCTTTCGATGAAGGCCTCGAATCCCAAAGTGATGATTCAGGCCTACCGTCTGCTCGTCGCTCGGATGAACGAGGAGCAGATGACCTATCCGCTCCACCTTGGCGTCACCGAGGCCGGCGACGGTGAAGACGGCCGCATCAAGAGCGCCATCGGCATTGGCTCGCTCCTGCTCGACGGTCTAGGCGATACCATCCGCGTCTCCCTCACTGAAGACAGTGTCTATGAAATCCCCGTCGCCCGCGCCATCGCCGACAAAGCCATGTCGCTCTGGTCCCTAGGCGCCGACCTCCAAACGCCACCGCCCGATCAGCTCGACCCGTATCACTTCAATCGCCGCCCGACCCAAACCCTCGCACTCGCGCCAAAAATCAAAATCGGCCCCGAGCACGCCCCTGCCGTCGTCACGCGCATCGCCCTTTCCGCTCTCGCTAATTTCAAATCTGCGATCCCCGCGCCGAAATCTCCAGACACCCCCCACGAGGGCATTCTTGTCTCGGTCAACTCCTCCGCCGATCTCTCTATCGTGGACGCGAGCGTGAGCGAGTGGTCGGCCCCAAGCCACTTTCTTGTCCTCGAACTCGCCCCGTCGCTCACCGCCGCTGAGCTCGAATCGACGATCTCAAAATTCCTCCCCGCCGTCCTTCTTCGCGAATTCACCGCCGCCGACTCCTCCGCTCTCGCCGCCTTCGCGACGCTTGCCCGCCGCCACGGCCACACGCTCGCCATCGCCGTCACCGCCGACGACATCGCGGCACTCGCCCCTACGCTCGTTGCCCTTGGCGACGCCGCGCTGCTTTTCACCCTCACCGCTCGGCTCTCAACTCTCAACTCCTCGGCCCACCCCCTTGGCCGCACCCGGTCTCTTGCGGCTGCGCTTCACCTCCTTGGCTCCCGCGCCCCACTTTGGATTCGCAACACGTCCGCCACCGCGATCAAATCCGATGGTTCATTTCTCTCTCGCCTCCTCGACGCGTCGTTCCTCACCGGCGGCCTACTCTGCGATGGGCTCGGCGATCTGATCAGCATTGAGACCGAAGCCGATCCCGTGCGGGCGACCACCCTCGCCTATAATGTCCTCCAAGGCGCCGGCGCCCGCTCTTCCAAGACCGAGTTCGTCGCCTGCCCCAGTTGCGGCCGCACCCTGTTCGACCTTCAGACGACCACCCAGCGCATCCGCGCGCAGAYAGGACACCTTAAGGGAGTGAAGCTCGCGATCATGGGCTGTATCGTCAACGGCCCCGGAGAAATGGCCGACGCCGACTTCGGCTACGTCGGCGGCGCGCCCGGAAAAATCAACCTCTACGTCGGCAAGACCTGCGTGCAATACAACCTTCCCCAAGCCGAGGCCGACGCCCGCCTAATCGCCCTGATCAAAGAACACGGCAAGTGGGTCGACCCCGCGCCGGCGGCGGTCTAAGGTTCCCCTTGGGTCACGGCGTTCGTGTATCGCCGAACGCACTTCCGTTCCATATTTGTAACCTTCCTGTAACAATTTTAGGGCGCTTTTCCCTCTGAATTTCCGCCTCTGTATTCTCCATCAAACTACGCCAAAAAAAGCGGTCAAATCGCCCACCCAAGCCCAGCGGAAAGCTGGCAACAAAAAATTCAAAAAAGTTATGCCCAACCCGCCTGTGAGTAACTTGTCAAAAACTTCGCCTTGTCATACATTTTTGCTTCGCAGTTATTCCCTCCTTCGCCACCTCTTCTGGTCGGTCCGAACGTTCCTTCTCACTTCCTTTTCGCTTCATCTCGTCAGCCGCCACCCGATAGTTCCAACTATCACTTGGCCAACAACATTTTATATCATTCTAAAATTCCGCTTTTATTTCTGTTGGTCCACTCTCCTATTTTCTACCCTCGCGAGCCCGGATGCAGCCTAGAACGAACGTGACGAAAGAGCCCCTCGGCCCCGTCTGTGAATAAAACCGCTCCCATCGCCCGCTAATGCCCACCCAGTCTCTCTCGCCCAGCCTTTGGGAAACCGTGAAATGCGACTTCAAATCGCTGTTTCCGGAAGATGTTTTCCATATGTGGTTCGAGCCCGTCGTTTGCCTCGAAACCAACGAAGATGTTGTCACCCTAGGCGTGCCCAACGAATTCGCCTCGATTTGGATCAACGACAACTACCTCGACCTGATCACCCAGCGACTTCGGCTCGTCGCCGGCCGCCTCGTCCACGTCAAACTTAACACCACCGGCGCCACCCCATCGGCCACCAGCCAGCGTGCCGGAGCCGACTCCGCCCTCGCCCGCAGCCGCGCGTCCGCCGGCGCCACCCGAAAGGCCACCCGCTACGATGAACGCGGGCCCACCGCCGGCCTGCTCAATCCGCGCAACACCTTCGAAACCTTCGTCGTCGGCTCCAACAGCCAGATGGCTCACGCCGCCGCCCTCGCCGTCGCCCAATCCCCCGCGCAGGCCTACAATCCGCTCTTTCTCTACGGCGACACCGGCCTCGGCAAAACCCACCTGATGCACGCCATCGGGCACGCCATCCTTCGCCGCAAGCCCGATGCCCGCGTCGCCTACCTCTCCACGGAGAAGTTCACCAACGAGTTCATCCAGGCGCTCCAGGAAAACAGCCTCACCAAATTCCGCCAACGGTATCGCCAGGCCGACGTCCTCCTCCTCGACGATGTTCAATTCCTCGCCAACAAAGAGCGCATCCAAGAAGAATTCTTCCACACCTTCAACGACCTCTTTGAAGCCGGTAAACAGATTGTCCTCTCCAGCGATCGCCGCGCCTCCGAGATCCAGAAACTCGAAGCCCGCCTCGTCTCCCGCTTCGAATGGGGCCTCCCCGCCGACATCCAGTCGCCCGACGTCGAGACCCGCRTCGCCATTCTTCGCACCAAGGCCGCCGCGCTCAAATGCGACCTCCCCGCGCCCATCATCAATTTCATCGCGCAGAACATCACGAAGAACATCCGCCGCCTCGAAGGCGCGTTGATCAAGGTCGCCAGCTACACCGCCCTCACCAGTAAGCCCATCGACCTCGCGACCGCCGAACGTCTCCTGCACGACGTGCTTATGGAGCAGGCCCAGACCATTCTCACCATCGAGACGATTCAGAAACGCGTGGCCGACCATTTTCAGATCCGCCACAGCGACATGACCAGCAAGCGTCGGCCCAACAACATCGCCATCCCCCGCCAGATCGCGATGTATATCACCCGCACGCTCACCAAACACTCGCTCCAGGAAATCGGTGATGCCTTCGGCGGCCGCGATCACGGCACCGTCATCCACGCCTGCAAAGCCGTGGACAACATGATGGAGCAAGATGCCACCACGCGCAACAGCGTGGAGTTCCTCAAGAACCAGCTCGGCCGCTGATTTTGGTGGAGCGCGTTATCCTTAACGCGCCTTTTTCGTGTCGGAGCATCGCGCGCCGAAGCCCGTCCACTTCGCCCGCGTTGACTGCGCCCGTCTCACGCTTATCTCTCAGCGCTTAACTTTAGCCACCGACTCTTAACTCTCCGCTTTCCGCCGACCATGTCCCTCACTCCCGAGCAAAAAACCACCGTCGCCACTTGGGTCGCCGCCGGCGACAACCTCTCCGCCGTCCAAAAAAAGCTCCTCGAGCACTTCAAGATTACGCTCACCTACCGCGACGTCCGCTTCCTCGTCGACGACCTTGAACTCACCCTAAAAGACCCCGCTCCCAAAGCCGACGTGAGCGACGTCAGCCAGTCCGCCCCCACCCCAAAGACCGACGCCCCCACAGCCGCCGGCCCCACCGATCTCCCGCCCGACGACGGCTCCGAATTCCCCGAGGGCGCCGACGCCGAACTGCCTCCGGGCGAAGATCCGCTTCCGCCCGCCGACCCCGCCGGTCCCAGCACCGTCACCGTCGTCGTGGACAAAGTGACCCTCATTCCCGGGGCGGTCGCCGGCGGTAGCGTGACCTTCAGCGACGGCGTGACCGGCAAGTGGATCATCGACCAGCAATACCGTCCCGGCTTCACAGAGATCAGCCAACCCGGCTACCGCCCCTCGCCCGCCGACGCCCAAGCCTTCATGAAAGAGCTCGGCCGCGCCATGCAAACCCGCGGCTTATGAGCCGCTCGGTGGATTAGGCCGGCCCCAGCAGACGAACCAGTTCCGCCTCGTCGATCACCGGGACGCCGAGCGCCTGCGCCTTCTCCAGCTTCGAACCCGCGTCGGCACCCGCGAGCACGTAGCTCGTTTTCTTACTCACGCTRCCGCTCACTTTTCCTCCGGCCGCCAAAATTCTTTGCTCGGCTTCCTCGCGTTTCAACGTCGGCAACGTCCCCGTCAGCACAAAGGTCTTCCCGGTAAACCCGCCCGCCGCCACCACCGTCCCCTGCGGGTAAATCCCCAGCGCGCCGAGCTTGGTCAGTATCCGCCGGCCTGGCTCACTCGCGAAAAACTCCAACACGCTCGCGGCCACCGCCGGCCCGATGTCCGCCGGCGCCCCGGCCAATATCCCCGCGTCGAGCGCCGCGATCTCGGCTTCCAGCCGAACGCAAAGCTCTTTGCGCCGCGCTTTGTCCTCGTCTGACTTCGCGGGATTTTTCCGCGACGCCGGCGCTTCAACTTCCCGTCGCGCGACCAGCCCCGCCTTTCGCAGCACCGCCCGTAAAAGCTCCGATTCTCTCAATTCCGCAAAGCTTCGGTGCCGCCGCCCCAACTCCCGCGCCGTGCTCTCACCCACGTCCGGCACGCTCAACGCATACAGCCATTTCTCCAGCGGCAAAGCCTTCGCCACCTCGCGCGCCGCGACAATCTTCGCCGCGTTCTTCTCGCCGAAAATCCTCGGTTCTTCCGCTGTCCCGAGGTTGAGCGTGGCCAAGGTCTCCCACGCCACATCATAAACCTCCGGCGGATCTTTCACCAATTCGAGTTCGACCAGCTTCGCCGCTACCACCTCGCCCAGTCCGTCGATCGCGAGCGCGCGCCGACTACAAAAAAACGTCAGCCGGCCCGTCCGTTGCGCGCGGCAATCGTAATTCTGGCATTTCCACGCCACGCCTCGCCCGTCCTCGCCGGCGACTTCCAGCCGGGCGATTCCACTACCACACACCGGACATTTTCCGCCGACCATCGCGCACAGATCGAACTCCACCGCCCCGACGACGCGCGCTTCGGGAAACGATTTCAGCACTGCCGGGATTACCTCGCCCGCCTTCTCGATCTCCACCAAATCGCCCACCCGGATGTCCTTGCGGCGAATCTCATCCTCGTTGTGCAGCGTCGCCCGACTGATCGTGCTGCCCGCGAGCAACACCGGCTCCAGCTCCGCCACCGGGCTTAAGATCCCCGTCTTCCCCACCTGGATGGTGATCGCGCGCAGCCGCGTGCGCGCCGTGTCGGGCTTAAATTTATACGCGATCGCCCAACGCGGCGCCTTCGCCGTTTCGCCCACCACGCGTTGCWGCGCCCGGTCATCCAGCTTCACCACTGCGCCGTCCGTGCCATAAGCGAAATTCCGGCGCAGCCCATCGAGTTCTCCGATCGCGTCCCACGCGGCGTCGATCCCGCGCACGCGCCACATTTTCTCGACCACGGGCAGACCCCAAGCGCGGAGTCGCTCATGCAATTCCGACTGCGAGGCCACGACCTCCGGCTCACAATACCCCAGACTGTAGAGCACGATCGCCAACTTGCGCCGCGCCACCTCGGCGGAATCGAGCTGCTTGATCGTGCCCGCCGCGAGATTGCGCGGATTCGCGTAAAGATCTTCGCCCGCCGCCGCCCGCTCGGCGTTGATCCGGTCAAACTCCGCCGCGGTAAGATAGATCTCGCCTCGAATCTCCACAACGCGCGGCGCAACTCCGGCTAACGTGTGCGGCAACATCGTGATCGTGCGCACATTCGCGGTCACGTCGTCACCTTTATCGCCTTTTCCCCGCGTCACCGCCCGCACGAGTTTTCCATCCTCGTAGGTAAGACTCACCGCCAACCCGTCGATCTTCGGCTCAACCGTAAACTCTAATTCCCTGGCGCTCTCCACGAGCTTGGCCAAGCGCACGACGAACGCCCGCACTTCCGCTTCGTTGTAGGTATTGTCGAGGCTCAGCATTTTCTGCCGATGTACGACCTCGACGAATCCCTGCACCCGGTCGTCACCCACCTGTTGCGTCGGCGAGTCCGCTCGCGCGAACTGCGGAAACGTTGCCTCCAATTCCGCCAACTCGTGCTTCAACAAATCATACTCAAAATCCGTGATCTCCGGTTTCGCCTGACGGTAATAACGCTCATCGTGCCGGACGATTTCAGCCCGCAGCGCTTCGATTTTGGACTGGATTTCGTCGGGCTTCATGCGGCACCTCCCGTCCGGCGTTTCCCAATTTGCACCGGCGACTCCAGACGTTGCCGGTAAGCCGTCCAGCGTGTGTAAGCCAGCACCGCCACCATCGCCCCGAGGGTATCGGCCACCCAATCGGCGAGCTCCATCGACCGATCCGGCGTGAAAGACTGGTGCACCTCGTCGCTCACGCCGAAGCCCGAGACCAACACCACCGCCCAAATCGCCCGCGGCCGCCCCAGCGCCCGCACCACCAAGGTGCCCAGCAATCCGTAGATAGAAAAGTGCACGATCTTGTCGAAATGCTCGACCTTCGGCCCTTCGACCGCACTCCGGCTGGAGGCGCTCACGATCAGGCTCGCCACCACCACCGCATACGCCCAGCGGCGAATCAAAGACTGTTGCACAGAAAGCACGGTCCAAAGCTTGGATACCCTGCCTCGAAATCCAAGTTGGAACCTAAATTTTATCCGGACCGTTGTTGCCGCCCGACTGGTGTGTTGGGGCCACAAGCCAGCGCTCCGCGATCGACCAACCAGCCTCATGCAACCGAAGCGAAACCCGCCTCCCCAATCGTACCACCACGACACCCGACCGCCGTGCGCGCGCCCGTTCGACTGGGTTCCATCAAGTCTTCTCAGCAGCATCAAGCCTACCGCAAAACGTGGTGCCCAGGGTGGGGGTCGAACCCACAAACCTTGCGGTGGTAGATTTTGAGTCTACTGCGTCTGCCAATTCCGCCACCTGGGCCTTCAAGTGACCGCGAAACTTGGAAAACCCCTTCGCCCGTGTCCACGTAAATTTCACCGGTAGATTTTGAACACCATCGCCCCGTCCGCGTCTCCGCCTGCGTTGGGTACTCGTTCTTTTTAGGTCCATACCTTTAGTTAAGGCGGCAAGGGCGCTCGGCCTCACGGTCGAACGCCCTTGCTGTTTTCCCCTCGACCCGCGTTTCCCTCCGCCATCCGCTCTTTCTATGCCCGATTTTCGCGCCTACGCCCTGCCCTCCTCCGCCGAACCCGCAGAGCTCACCCTTTCAGCCGACGAGTCGCACCATCTGATCGTCGTCAACCGCGCCGCCGCCGGTCACACGGTGGTCGCTTTCGACGGCCGTGGCTCCGAGTGGATCTGCGAACTCGCCGTCCCCGACAAACGCGCCGCCCGCCTCAAAGTCCGCTTCGCCCAGAAAACCAAGCCGCTTCCTTTCGCCATCACCCTCGGCCAAGCCCTGCCTAAGGGTGGCACCATGGACGACATCGTGCGCAAAGCCACGGAGATCGGTGCCGCCCGCATCGTCCCGCTCGCCAGCGAGCGAACCCAAGTCCACTTCGATGCCGACCGCTCCGACAAAAAGATCGAGAAATGGCAGACGGCCGCCCTCGAAGCCGCCAAACAATGCGGCAACCCTTGGCTCCCCGAAATCTCCCCGGTCCAATCCGCCACCGCCTTCATGGAATCCGCTCGCGGCTACGACCTGAAGCTCATCGCCAGCCTCCAACCCGGGGCCAAATCGCTCAAGGCCGTTCTCGCTGCAACCACGACCGCCCTCGGCCGACCGCCCCGCAGCGCGATCTGGCTGATCGGCCCCGAGGGCGACTTCACTCCCGCCGAACTTAGCGTCGCCCGTTCGGCCGGCTTCGAGCCCATTACGCTCGGTCCCCTCGTCCTGCGCTGCGAGACCGCCGCCGTTTATGCTCTCAGCGTACTCAGTTACGAATTGCAAAACTGACATCCACGTCCTCGGTCTCTCTTCCACCATGAAACTCTGCCGCTTCCTCGCCCTCGCCATGCTTTCCCTCCCCCCTCTTTCCGCCGCCACCACGCCAGCCACGCCACCCGCCGATGATCCCTTCCTCTGGCTCGAGGACGTCGAGGGCGCGAAGCCGCTCGCATGGGTCGAAGCGCAAAACAAAGTTTCCTTCGCCGAGCTCACCGCCGCCCCCGGCTCCCAGACACTCTACGACCGCCTCCTCGCGATCAATGATTCCCGCGCCCGCATTCCCGCCGTCGTGAAGCGCGGCGCGTTCTACTACAACTTCTGGCAAGACAAGACCAACCCCCGCGGCCTCTGGCGCCGCACGACGCCCGAAGACTACCGCAACGACAACCCCAAGTGGGAAACCATTCTCGATCTCGATGCCCTCGCTCGCGACGAAAAACAAAACTGGGTCTGGAGCGCCCCCGTTCCCCTCTATCCCAACTACGACCGCTATCTCCTCCGTCTCTCCCGCGGCGGCGGTGACGCCACCGTTGTCCGCGAGTTCGATCTCGTCACCCAGACTTTCGTCAAAGAGCAACCGTTCGACCTCCCCGAGGGCAAGAACAGCGTCACCTGGCTCGACCGCGATACCGTCTTCGTCGGCACCAATTTCGGACCCGGCGCACTCACCGATTCCGGTTATCCGCGCACCGTGAAACTTTGGCGCCGCGGCACCGCCCTCGCCGGCGCTCCTCTCGTCTTCGCGGGCGAGGCGACCGATGTCGCCGTCAACGGCTACGTGACCAACGAGCCCGGCTACCACCGCGAATTCATCCGCCGTGCCATTACCTTCTACACCAGCGAGACCTTTTTGCACGAAGCTGGCAAACTCACCAAACTCGAGCTCCCCCTCGACGCCCAGCCCGGCACCTACCGAGACCAAATCACTGTTGAGCTCCGCTCCGCCTGGACCACCGGAGGCCGCACCTATCCCGCCGGTGCCCTCCTCGCGATGAACTACGCTCGCTTCCTCAAGGGCGAACGCGACTTCGCCTTCCTCTTCACCCCCGGCCCGCGCACTTCTCTTGTCGGCACGAGCGACACGAGAAATCACCTCATCGTCAACGAGCTCGATAACGTCCGCAACCGGCTCTACACGCTCACCCTCCGCGCCGACGGCGGCTGGCAACGCACGCCCCTCGCCGCTCCGGCCTTCGGCTCCGTCATCGCCACCGCCGTCGATGGCGATGAATCCGACGAATTTTTCCTAAGCGTCACCGACTTCCTCACGCCTTCCACGCTCGCGATCGGCACCCTCGGCCGCGATGCACGCACGGTCCTCAAGCAGCTCCCCGGCTTCTTCGACAAAACCGGTCTCGCCATCACCCAACACGAGGCGCTCTCCAAAGACGGCACCTGCGTCCCCTACTTCCAAGTTGCCCGCGAGAATCTCGCCCTCGATGGCAAGAACCCTACTCTTCTCTACGGCTACGGCGGCTTCGAGGTCTCGATGACGCCCTCCTACAGCGGCGGCATCGGGGCCGCATGGCTTGAGCAAGGCGGGGTCTACATTCTCGCCAACATCCGCGGCGGCGGCGAGTTCGGCCCCGGCTGGCACCAGGCCGCCCTCAAGCCCAACCGGCAACGCGCCTACGATGACTTCGCCGCGATCGCCGAGGACCTCATCGCCCGCAAAGTCACCTCACCCGCCCACCTCGGCATTCAGGGCGGGAGCAACGGCGGCCTGCTCATGGGCGTGATGCTCACGCAACGCCCTGAACTCTTCGGCGCCGTCGTCTGCCAGGTTCCGCTCCTCGACATGAAGCGCTACCATCTGCTGCTCGCCGGCGCCAGTTGGATGGGCGAATACGGGAATCCCGATGTGCCCGCCGAGTGGGATTACATCTCGCGTTACTCACCGTATCAAAAGGTCGTCCCCGGGAAAAAATATCCTCGCACCCTCTTGATGACTTCGACCCGCGACGACCGCGTCCACCCCGGCCATGCCCGAAAAATGGCCGCGAAACTCGCCGACCAAGGCCACGACGTCCTCTACTACGAGAACACCGAAGGCGGCCACGGCGGCGCCGCCAACAACGCCCAACGCGCCCGCAT
>NSIG01000042.1 GCA_002737275.1 Opitutia bacterium | reverse complement strand
GTTGGCCGCCCTATTCCCGTCCGTCGGCGCCTTCCCCCTCGATCCCGCCGGTCGAGACGCGGCCCTCACCCAGACTTTTCTCGCCGGCAACTACACCGCCAACGTCTCCCCGCCCGGCACGGCGAGCGGAGTCGCGCTCGCCGAAGTCTACGACCTCGATTCTCCCGCCGCGCCCGCCCGCCTCCTCAACCTCTCCGCCCGCGCCCAAGTCGGCACCGGGGCCGATCTGCTCATCGCCGGTTTCACGCTCTCGGGCAACGTCCCGCGCACCGTTCTCATCCGCGGCATCGGCCCCGGCCTCACCCAGTTCGGCGTGCCCAACACCCTCGCCGATCCGAAACTCGAAGTTTTCCGCGATACCACGCTCCTCCACGCCAACGACAACTGGGCCGCCAACACCACCGCCACCGGCACCGCCGAGTTCGTCGCCGCCTTCGCCCGCACCGGTGCCTTCGCCTTGCCCAATCCCGCGAGCCGCGACGCCGCGCTCATCGTCACGGTCGCCCCCGGCAACTACACCGCCCAAGTCAGCGGCGTAAACGACACCACTGGTGTCGCCCTGATCGAAATCTACGAATTACCCTGAGTCCTACGTAGGGCAGAGTCTCCGACTCGCCCTCCACGCCCCGCGCGCACGCCCGCCCAGCCAATCCATCACCCGCCAATTGTTCCTACCAAGCTTCGTCATCCGACTCAGCTTGAACGCAGCTTACCCCAACGTCCCTCGATAAGCCGACTGTCGTTGCGAGAAACTCAGCGACGAAGCAATCTAGCCGAATTATCCACTTGGCCCTCAAATCGGGCTCAGCGCAGGCCACACGCCTTGCGCGCCCGATCGATTACCTGCTCCGCCACCGCCCTCGCCCGTTGCGCGCCTTCGCGCAGCACCTCCTCCACGTGATCCGGGTTCGCCGCGAGTTCCGCCCGTCGCGCCCGCGCCGCCGCGAAGAAATTCCAGTAGTGCTCAAACAGCGCCTTCTTCAAATCACCGTAACCCAGCCCGCCCGCCCGCAACCGATTTTCGAAATCCGTCGCCACCTCCGCCGGCGCAAAAAACTTCAGCAGCTGGATCGCCAGATTTTTGTCCGCATCCGGCTTGGGCTCCGCCGGCGTGCGCGAGTCCATCACGATGCCCATGATCTTTTTTCGCAGCGCCTTCTCGTCGCCGAAAATCTCGATCGTGTTACCGTAGCTTTTCGACATTTTCTGCCCATCAAGCCCGGGAATCACCGCGACTTCGTCACGGATCTCCGACTCCGGCACCACCAGCGTCTCGCCGTAGGCCTCGTTGAACTTGATCGCCATGTCGCGCGTCATCTCGACGTGCTGCTTCTGGTCGCGGCCGACCGGCACGCGGTGCGTGTCGTAGAGCAAGATATCGGCCGCCATCAGCACCGGATACGCAAACAGCCCAAAGTTCGGCGAAATTCCTTTGGCCGTCTTATCCTTAAAACTGTGCGCCCGCTCCATCAGGCCCATCGGCGCGAGCGAGCCGAGCATCCACATGAGTTCGCACCCTTCGGGCACATCACTTTGCCGCCAGAAAACACTCGTCTTCGGATCAAGCCCGCACGCCAGCCAGTCGAGCGCGATTCCCTGCGTGTTTTTCCGCCGCTCCGCCGCATCCGTCACCGTCGTCATCGAGTGGTAGTCCGCGATAAAATAGAAACAATCGCCCCGCGATTGCGCCTCGATCGCCGGCCGCATCGCGCCGAAATAATTGCCGATGTGGAGCGTGCCGGAGGGCGTGATGCCGGTGAGTGTGCGCATGGAAAATCGGAGCTTCGCGGACGTCTCGCCGCGGCGTCAATCCCGGCGCGGCAACAGCGTCACGCCGCCCCGTGACTTCGCAATCGTCGCCGCCGGCAGGTAACCCGAAAACGCCACCGTCGGCATCACCAGCGCCCGCGGTCCGAGCACCGTTCCGGGATTGAGCACCGCGTTGCAGCCTACCTCGGCCCGGTCGCCCACAATCGCGCCAAATTTTCTCAACCCGGTTTCGTGCACCGTCTCGGGCGTGCGCACGGTGATAAATTTCTGATCAAGCCGTAGGTTGGAGCAAATTACCCCCGCGCCGAAGTGCGCGCCGTTACCCAAAATCGAGTCGCCCACGTAGCTGAAATGCGGCACCTGCGCGCCATCCATCAACAAGCAGTTTTTAAACTCGCACGCGTTCCCCAGCACGCAATTCGCCCCCACGATGACGTTGCCCCGGATAAACGCTCCCGGCCGGATCTCCGTCCCCTTGCCGATCCACGCCGGTCCGATGATCGTCGCATACGGCGGCAACGTTACAGTCGGGTGAATGAAAACGAATCCTTCAATGTGCACGCCCGCCGGCCGCGCCGGCAAAGCCCCCTCAAACTTATGCGCCGCGAGCGCCGGCCCGATGCGCTTGAGCCATTCCCACGGCGCCACGTCCCCCGGAAAATGCGCCGCAAAAGCTGCGAGCGACTGGGGCAGAGAAAAAAAGTCGGAAGCGATCATTTGGACAACGTCGATGAAGTTGGAGCAAATCTCAGGACAGGGACAGCGGCATTTTCCGCATTAAAATCCCGGCAACATTTCCAGGCCGGCGTCCGGCTTTTTCTTCTTCGGCCGGGGTTCCATCCACAGCCGGATCACCAATTCCGCCAAATTCTTCATACTGGTGCGTTTCATACCTTCGTGGCGGGCCGCCTCCTTAAACACCGGCACCACCCCGCTCCGCTCAACGTAATAACGCCAAAATTCCCCGTCCAACCGCGTCGCCGCCGCATGGTCGTCGTTGAGCGATTTCACGATTCCACGAACCTTCTCCTGCCAAAACTGTCGTTCGTCGCGATGACCTTGCCAATAGTCGAAGATCCGCTGCTCAAACCGATTCAAACTCATGCCGCCAACCTGCGTCGCATGATTCCAAAAACAACCGCAAAACCTCGCTCTACGTCGACGTTGCATTCCCGCCTCCGCCGTTACTAATCTCCGCCTCGAAACATTTAACCCCCTATCCTATGTGGCAAAAATTCAAAGAGCAGATTCTGGTCATCGTCGTCATCGTCGTCATCGTCGTCGGCGCCGCCTTTTGGCTTAACCAAAAAACTGTCATCGAACTCCAAGCCCAACAGGAGTTGAAACTCGCCCCGTTGCGCGAGGCGAGCGACGCCCTCAAAGCCCAAAACGAGGAAAACCGCCGGTCCCTCGAGTCCACCAACAAGCTCCTCAAGGACGCCATCGCCAAGCGCGAGTCGGATCTTTTCCGCACCGACGAAGAGGTTCAGAAACTCAACGTCGAGCGCATGGACGCCCTCGCCGACGCCATCGCTAAAAAGGTTCAACCTTACAACCCTCTGCCAAAATCGCCAGAGGAAGCCGAGAAAATGCAGAACGAGCAGGTGGACAAAGTCTCCACCCGCATGACGGAAAAAATCTCCCCCATCCTTTCCGAGATGGCCAAGGACCAGAACCTCACCCGCGAGTCGATCGCCACCTACAGTCAGCGGATTTCCAATCAGGTCGGCAACGTCCTGACCGCCGAACTCGCGAAGAACCAAGTTCTGAACAACAACCTAATGGCGACCCAAGCCGCCGCCCAAGACGCACTGAAATTGTCCCACGAGATTACCGCGCTTTATCTCAGTTCCTTCAAAGACCAAGGCCTCATCACCCGCTTGCTCACCTTACCCGCCAACGTCGTTCGCGACGCCGCCAGCCTCAGCATCGTGTCGAGCAGCGACCGCAAAAAAGTCGAACAGGAGCTCATGACCAAGATGGCCGACATCGACCGCAAGCTCGCCGAAATCCAAGCTCAGGCGCCAAAAAAATAATCTGGCCTGCTGGTCAAAAACTCAGCCGACGCCCCCAAGCGTCGGTTTTTTTTGCCCGCTGCGCTTTCGCGTAACTCGCACTCGCCGAAACCTCCGAGCTATGAAACTGTTCGGCCCCAGATGAAGCGCTTAAAGAAATTTATCACCCCGCAAGTCATAAAATGGTTCGTCGTCGGCGTGGGCTTTTCGGCGTTCGGGGTGCTCGTGCTGAAGCTTATGGTCGGCATCATGGGTTGGCCCTTCATGATTTCGACTCTCGTCTCCGGTGAGGTTGGAACCGTTTTGAGATTTCTAGTCGTAGATCGCTGGGTATTTGCGAACCGACGCCCGACCTGGAAACGACTTTGGCACTATCATCTCGCCAATGCCTTGGGCTTCGCAGTCTGGTGGTCGGCGGCCAATCTGCTCGAAGCGTCCGGCATCCACTACCTAGTGGCCCCGATCCTCGCCATTTTCTTCTCCATCGGCTTCAGCCTCGCGACCAATTTTCTCTGGGTCTGGCGTAAACCGGCTGCTTCAAATCCCGCGAGTTGACCGGACCGACCGCGGCCAGATCGCCGGGCTGCTAAATCAAGAACGGACGTTCGCCCGCTGCGCCGGCCCCGGCGCCCACTGAGCCGCCCACCCAGTCGCGATCGACGGCCAACTCACGGCCAAGACGGATCGCACCCGCCTGTTCGACCGGTTGTTTGACCGTCAACCCGGTGCCCGGACCCGACTGCTGATTTTTGGCGAACGGGACCCGGTCCCGCGCTTTATCACGTTGGCCGCCCGCCGCCCCCCCCGGTCAGTAAACGTTCGTCCCCGTTATCGTTGGAGAAAAACAATGCAGATCGGCGCCGGCACGTTGATCACGCCCTTGGTTTGATAGGTGAGTTCACCGGTCGTCTGATTCACCCGATGCACCGCGACGGTGTTAGAATCGGCCCCGGCCGCGAGCAACCAACCGCCATCGGGCGAGAGCGCGATGTTGCGCGGAAAAGCTCCGCGCACCGGTTGCACTTGGATCACCTGCAAGACCGCTGTCGCCGGATCGGCGCGATAAACCGTGATCGTATCGTGACCGCGATTCGACGAGTAAAGAAACTTCCCGCTGGCGTGGACCAGAATCTCGGCGGCGGAGTTAAACGCTTCCTTGGCCTTCACCGCTTCACTGAGCGCCGGCACGGTCGCGATCAAGTTTGCCGTGCCCGCCGCCGCATCCCAAGCGAAGGACGTGACCGACAACGAGAGCTCGTTCAGCAGATAGATAAATTTTCCGTCCGGAGAAAATTTCATGTGCCGGGCTCCGCCGCCGGGGACCGACGCGATGACCCCGTGCATCGTGATGGAAGGCGCCGCGAGGTCGATCCGATGCACCACGATTGCGTCCATCCCGAGATCGGGCACGAGCGCAAATCGGCTGTCCGGTGAAAACGCGCACATGTGCGCATGGGGCTTTTCCTGGCGGCTCGGCATCACGCCCGAACCCTTGGTTCCGTGCTTTACGACTTGCGCCGTTCCGAGGCGTCCCTGGGCGTCGAGAGGAAACAGCGCCGTTGAACCGCCGCCATACTGGGCCGTCAAAAGGAACTTCCCGCTCGGATGCACCGCGATATGCGCCCCGCCGCCGTCGGTGGTTGGCGCGGAATTGATGATCTCAAGCGCACCCGTCGCGCCGATCCGATACCCGACGGCACTGGGCATCCCGGCGACCCCGGCGACGGCGTAGAGTTTTGTGCCATCCGGATGCAGCGCGAGAAATCCGGGATTACCGACTTCAGCCGCCAACTCGGCCGGCGTGAGTTTGCCGGTCTTGGGATCAAAGGTAGCGCGATAGATCCCCTTTGCGCCGCCCCCACCCGTGCCGAAATAAACGGGCATCGGCTGGGCCGCTGCCAGCGCAACCACCCCGCATGAGACTGTCCACCACTGTGCCAGCCGAACCAACGAAGGGATTTTCATATCTCCCACTAAGCAGCGCCGCCCGGTCCGAGCCAAGCCAACAGGGGCCGCACCGCTAGCTCTTGAGCAACGCCACCGCCCGCTTCATCGCCGCCGACACTGCCGCGCAGGCCGGCTCGTTCTCCAGCGCATTGAGCACTTTGTTAAACGGCTCGGCCCGCACCGGTCCGTCATAGCCGAGAGTCACCAACGCGGAGAGAAACGCCGCTGCATCGATCACGCCGGTTGCCGCCGGCAGTTCCCGCTCGCCGT
This sequence comes from Opitutia bacterium, assembly GCA_002737275.1. GTDB lineage: Bacteria > Verrucomicrobiota > Verrucomicrobiia > Opitutales > Opitutaceae > Tous-C4FEB. The sequence continues at coordinate 36,138 of NSIG01000042.1, read as the reverse complement.
CTCTTTGCAGGTTCTTCGCCACGCCTTGCGGCGCATCGTTCAAATCGACGCTGACCACGTCGGCGTTCTTCAACGTCAACAAATCAGCCACCGTTTCGCCCGCCTGCCACCAATGCCAGGTATCGAGCACCAAGCCCACGTTGCCCGTCCCGATCTCCGCGATCAGCTCCCGGGTCTCCGCCAGCGTGTGGACAAACGGATACTTACGCCCGACCAACAGCGTCTGCGTGCCCACATACTCCAGCCCGAGTCCAAGCCCGTGATCCCGCAGCACCCGCGCAACTTCCGCCAACCGCAACGCGTGCTGCTTGAAATTGGCGCGATAGGTCAGCGAGTCGCTGCTGGGCATCAGCCACGTGCCCATCCGCCGCACTCCCGCCCGTTGCAGGCCCGCCGCGATCGCCGGCAGCTTCGCCAAGCCCTCACGGAACAGCGCGTCGTCTTTGCGAAAATCAACTGCCAGCCCCGCTGCGGCCCACGTCAGTTTCTTTGCGGTCAAATCCGCCAGCGTCTCGGAAACCTGCATCGCCGACATCGCCGCCAACTCATCCGGCCGCGGCTCGACGGCCTCGAAGCCGTGGCGCAGGGCCAGATCGTTGAGCTCACGCTGGCTCGTCACCGCCACGCCAATGCTACCCGGAGTCAGCGCGAGTTTAAACGACCGACCGGGGCCGCTGGCTGTCGCCGAGAGTCCACGCCCCGACACAGCCACGGTCGCCGCCAGCAATGAGGTACGTTGCATAAATTCGCGTCGGTTCATCCCGGCACCCCAACCAAATCCCGGTCCCATCGCAATCCGCATCGTTGATCAAAGCGTCGTTCACTGCGCCGTCCAACCACCGTCGATGACGAGGTCGGTCCCGGTCATGAAACCCGCCGCATCCGAACACAAATAAATCGCCGCCGCCGCGATCTCACTCGGCAGGCCCCAGCGACCCAGCGGCGTCTTGGCCAAAAACGTCGCCCGCAGCTCCGGGTTGCCCATCAGCGGCGCGTTGATCTCCGTATCGCAGACGCCGGGGCTGATCCCGTTCACCGTGATTTTCTCCGGCGCCAACTCTAAAGCCAACGCGCGATTGAATCCCAGCAGCGCCGACTTGCTCGCCGAGTAGGCCGTGCGGCCCGGCAACGAAATATGGGCCATCATCGAAGTCAGATTGATGATCCGGCCGTAGCCAAGCCCGGTCATCAGCGGCACGAACGCACGGCACATCAGAAACGTGCCGGTCAGGTTCGTTTCGATCACGCGATTCCACTCCGTGAGCGTGAATTCGGCGATCGGTTTGCGCAGGTTGATCCCGGCATTGTTGATCAGGATGTCCAACCGGCCGCCCAGCGCCGACTCATACGTTTCCCGCGCGCGGCTCACCGCCGCTTCGTCGCGGACATCGGCCACCAAAAGTTCGGCGCGGCCGCCGTTCGCCCGGATTCGGTTCGCGACCTCGGCCGCTTTTGCCTCATCCCGCGCAAGCAACGCGACCGTCGCGCCGGCCTCCGCGAGGGCGAGCGCCATGGCTTCACCGAGGCCTTGGCCGGCACCGGTCACGAGAGCAAATCTTCCAAGAAGGGGCGGAGTCATGCGCAAAATTCAGCCCCGCCGCCCGCTTCCCCGCAATGGATTTCACCCGGTCGCACCCACCCGCTTTTATGGAGTCTTTGGCCACGCCCAGGTCGGCGGCGTCATCGGGTCGAAACCCATGATCGCGGGAATCAGATTTCAAATCAGCATCGGGGCCGGGACTGACGGGGGCGGGATCAGGCACAAGCGGGAAAGCAGGTTGGGCGAAACCGCCAAAGCGGGAGAAATTCGCTGGAGGCTTCAAGGCCGAGTTCGGCGGTTGGGCCCGGCGCGGAAACAGCGCCGAGCTTTTCTCGGCTCGATCCAAGCCGCCGATCCGGCGATCACCCGGTTACGAATGGGTGTCCCTTGATTTTGCCTCTTGGCCGCCGCCTCGCCGCCGCTTTCGCTCGGGGGATGAACCATCGCGTATTCGTTTCGATTTTGAGCGTCCTCGCGTTTTCCACCTCCATCTGCGCCGCCGGCCGGATCGTCGCCGGCCCGATGCTGGGCTATCAGGAACATCGCGAGGTGCTCGTCTGGCTTGAAACCGAGGGAGCCGGTCGCGTTGAGCTCTCGGTCCGGCCGGTAACCTCCGACGCTCCGTCCCGCCTCGTCCCGGCGACCCGCAGCCTCACCAACCCCATCGGAACCCAAGTGCATCACTTCGTCGTGGACGGGCTCGTCGCCGGCCAAGCCTATGCCTACGCCATCATGCTCGACGGCACCGCGCAGCCCGCTGCGACCCCGCTTACGTTTCGCGCCAAGTCCCAATGGGAATGGCGGGGCGATCCGCCCGTGGTCCGTTTCCTCGTCGGATCGTGCAGCTACATCAACGACCCACCCTACGACCGTCCCTCCGGCCCCACCCGACCGCCCTATGGCGCGTCGCCGGAGATTTTTCGCAACATGGCGAAGCACGGCGGCGATTTCATGCTGTGGCTCGGCGACAACCTTTACCTCCGCGAGCAGGATTGGTCGTCGCGCTACGGAATTTTTTTCCGCTACAGCGCCGACCGTCGCGCCGAGGCCGTCCAGCCCTTGCTCGCCGCCATGCACCACTACGGCACGTGGGACGACCACGAATTCGGGCCCAACGACTCCAGCCGCAGCTATGAACTGAAGGACACCACCCTCGAAGCCTTCCGCTGGTATTGGCCGATGCGCAGCGCGGGCGAGACCGACAACCCCGGCATCTATACCCGTTTTGTGCAGGGCGACGCCGAGATTTTCATCCTCGACGGGCGCTACCACCGCGACGCCTCCGCACTGGCCGATGCCACCCCCGGCAAGTCTTTCCTCGGTCCGCGTCAACTCGCATGGCTGAAGAGCGCGCTCGCCGATTCCAACGCGAACTCGAACATCGCGCTGCGTTTCATCGCCGTCGGCAGCCAGTTTTTGAATCCCATGGCCTTTGACGAGAACCTCTCCCGCTATCCGCAGGAACGGGCGGACATCCTCGACTTTATCCTCAAAAACAAAATCGGTGGCGTGGTCTTTCTAACCGGCGACCGCCACTTCGGCGAATTTTCCCGTCTCGAACGGGCCGGCGCGCCGCCGGTGCTCGAGCTCACTTCCTCATCGCTCACCGCCGGCGCAAATCGCCGGCCCGTGACCGAGGGCGAAAAATGGGCCGAAGCCAAAAATTCTGTGCGCGTGCCCGGGAGCATCATCGTCGAAAACAATTTCGGCGAAATCACCCTCACCGGGCCGCGCCGGGCGCGAATTCTCGGCTTCACCGCCTTCAACCGCGAAGGAAAATCACTCTGGTCGACCTCCGTGCCGGTGGCCGACCTCCAGTTTGCCCGGGCGCCTTGATGCGGCGGGCGCGGAAGGCGAAACGCGTCGGCACCACAAACGCGTTGTCTTACGCCACGTCCGCAAGGACGCTCCCGGATGGAAAACCAAACCCAGCCGTGGCCCGAGCGCTTCGGCCTCACTCTTTGTCCTGCGGCCGATGTTGAGACCGCGATTGCCGCGAACGCCTTGGGCGTCGCCGTTATTTACTCGGCCGAGTGTATCTTTCTCGTGATCGAGTCACGCGCCCGCAGTCTCCGCACCGAGTGCCTCCGCCGGCTCACCACCGCCAAGCTGCCCGCGGCCACGCCGCTGATGGTCGCATTCCGCTGCGAGGTCTTGCCGGATACGAGCCGCGAGCAGATCGACGCCGCCTGTCGCCGCCAAGTCGTCCTCGCCGGCGAGTTGCGCCGCGCGCTCCGGCCCGCAATGCGTTAAGCAAATTCAACCCGCCTCAAACACCCCGGATCAGCCCGGGGAGCTGGGATAGATTCAACCCACGCGCCCGGGACTGAATTTCCGGCAACAAGCGCCCACCCTGCGTCCGCGATCGCCAGCGCGCGACTCGCCAAAGATGAAGCCCACGTGCGACGCTGGAACACGCTACTGACCGAGCTCGCCCCGGCGGAGTCAGTGCCCGCCCCCATCAAACCATAGTTCAGCGCTGGTCCGGCCGGAAAAAAGCCCGGCGCCGGTTAAGGCGTCGGGCTCTTGCAGAGGAATGAGCGGACTTACTTGCCGGCAGCGGGAGCGACCGGCAGCGCGGGCGCTGGAGCGCTCGACTTGATGTCGAGCAGGTCGATTTCGAAAATCAACGTCGACGAGGGCGGGATGTTGCCGCGCGCGTCATCGCCGTAGGCGAGTGATGGCGGGACGTAGAGCTTGATCTTGCCGCCCTTTTTCACCTTTTGCAGGCCCTCGGTCCAGCCGGGGATAACTTGGTCGAGTTGGAACTCGGCCGGCTCGTTGCGCTGCACCGAGCTGTCGAAAACGGTGCCATCAATCAGCGTGCCGGTGTAGTGGACTTTGACAGTCTCGGTGGGCTTTGGCACGGCGCCGTCGCCTTGCTTGACGATTTCATAACGGAGGCCGCTGGGCAGTTCGACGACCGCCTTGATTTCCTTCAATTTCGTAAAGAAATCACCGCTCTGCTTGAGGCCCTCTTGCTTGAGTTTGCCCATGTAGGCGTCCTGCTTCTTCTTCATGAATTCGTCCATCGCCGGCCCGATCTTCTCGAGTTCGTAGGGCGATTCTTTGCCGGAAACCGCCGCGCCCATGCCCTTGAGCAGGGACTCGACTTCCGCCGGACTGAAGGCGAGCTCGGAGAGCCCGATCCGTTTGCCCATGAACCATCCGAAGGTCTCGACGAGTTGCGCCTCGGTGAAAACCTGGGCGACCGGAGCAGCAGCGGCGGCAGCGGCGGCAGGCTGGCCGGGGATGTTGAGTTTGACCTCCTGAGCTTGGATCGCGGTGGCAGTGCCGAGCGCGAGCAGGGAGAACGTGAGAGCGGACTTGAGCTTCATATGTGGGTTGTAGGTTTACCTAGACTGGAAACTGAAACGGCCGATTTATGCCGGAAAACTTTTGGATGTGCCGGTCTGCCGCCCGGAAAGCAAACAATTACTCCCCGCTTGTGTCGCAGCAAGGCAACCACCACGTTTTTCCTCCGAATCACCCCCATGACCCCCGATCAATTTTGGACCAGTCAAGACGGCCAGATCCTCAACATTAAAAACAAGGACGACCGCACCACGACCCTCACCCTGGCCTTCTGGCCGCGTAATCCCGCCGAATTCGAATTCCTCAAGACCCATCTTGCCGACCTCAAGTTTACCGAGCGCAGCTCCCTTGCCCGCATCGGCATCGAGATGCTCTTGCAAGGCGCCCCCGTCGTCGACGGGAACCGCATTTTGCTGACCGCCGATACCTTCATTTACGACCAGAGTTTCCCAAACGCACCGTATTGGAAAAAACTGCTCCGATCGGGCGTGCCCGTCGGCCGGCTCTTTTTTGCCCCCGCCGCCGCCAAACTATCCAGCACCGAGATCTGGGCGGCCATCCAGGCCAATGCCCTCAAGTTGCCCAACACCATCTCCATCGACTCCCGCGGGCGCGTTTTCCTCACCCCGCACCAAGTCAACTACACGCTCTCCTCGAGGCTCTCGCGCCTCAACTTCGAGCACATTGTTTCCGGCAACGCCGGCCGCTCTTTCATCGACAAGGTCCAAGTCCGCCACGAGGCCTCGCCGCTCACCATCCCTCCGCGCTCGGGCATCCTCACGAGTTGCTCGATGTACCTGAAGGAACACTTCGTCGTCCTCAACCAAGGAGAGGGCAACTTCGGCCTCCACACCAGCGCCATCTTGCTCGATCCGATCAAAACCTTCGGCACGAACATCATGCTCGAAATTTACAACACCGGCGACCAGCCCGTCGTGAATCCGATGGTCTCCGTTGATATCTTCAGAGCCCCAACCTTGGCCGACCCCGAGTTCAAAACCCTCGCAAAAAAACGCCAACGCCTCCTCGGCACCGCCCACGAGCTCTTCAAGTGTCTCGATGCGAATCCTCCCCGAGACAACGCCGAGGCCCGCCCGCGCACCAAGATTACCGTCCGCGGTCAAAGCGGAACCACCGAAAATCGCAGCGTCCTCGGCCAGGCCAATGGGGACCTCAAGAAATTCCTCGATGGCGAGGCCTGCCCCATCGGCAGCCGCACGATGGTACAAGCGCTCGACGCCGCCCCACCCGAGGCCGACACCCTCATCGTCGATCACTTTCCCGATCTGCTCGAACACATCGAGCTGCTCACCCGCATCGGCGACGTGAAGTTGAAGCGGATCATTTTCCGCAAAGCCTCGCGGACCCACGGCTATTTTCTCTCCAGCAACGCCCACGCCCGCCTCGACACGTTCGACGCCATCGGCATCCGCGTTTACTGGTATGACGAGTCCACCAAAGAGCTCTACGCCCACGTCTACAAAAAGGGCCACGGCTTCTTCGTCCGCGAGGAACTCACCCGCAAATTCCAAGAAACCACGATTCTCGCCTTTTACGGTTCCGCCGTTGGCCTCGATCCCGCCGACACCGCCCGCATCACCGATCTGGTCGAAGGCCTCACCGGCTTCATCGGCCCCAACGTCGGCGTGCTCACCGGCGGCGGCGGCGGCGTCATGCGCCTTGCGACCGACCAAGCCCGCAGCAAAGGCGCGCTCACCGGCGCCTGCTTCCTCGAACTCGAAGCCCAGCCGCCCGAGCTCGGCGTCGATTTCTTCAACACGTTTCAGGAGAGCTCCCGCCACTTCCGCCAAAAGTGGTTCGAGGCCGCCGATTTCTGCATCTTCAACGTCGGCGGCGTGGGCACCCTCGAAGAAATCGGGATCGAGATGTGCAACCTGAAACTCGGCATCCGCCCCCGCACGCCTTTCGTATTCTTCAATTCAAAATTCTGGGGCGACCTCCGCAAACAGGTGAAGACGATGATCGCCACCCAGCGCGCCCCCGCGTGGATCAACGACTACATTCTCTTCACCGATGATCCCGCCGAGGTCGTCGCCTTCTACCGCAAAAAGCTGCAGGTGCTCTGAGCGCCATTCACGATTTCGCCATAACGGCGGGGACGACGACGAACGTTAGCGTCAGCGCCCACCACCGTTCCACTCTGGCCAATTCACGAATTCCACCCAGTTTTTCCCCATGACCGCCCAACTCGCCGAGCTCGCCCGCGCCGCGCTCACTCTCAGCCCCGAGGCAAAACTTTCCCTCGCCGAGCAACTCATGGCCGTGGCGGTCGCCGAGACGTCCCCAGAGCATGAGGCCGCTTGGCAAACGGGGGTGCAACGCCGCCGCGAAGAAGTCCTATCCGGAAGAGTGCAGTTGGTACCCGGCAATGAAGTTGAGCGCTCGCTAGATCGCCTGTTGGGATGAAGGAACTCGCCTATCACCCGGCCGCTCGGACTGAGTTGGAAGCTGAAGTGTTGTTTTGTGAGACCGAACACCCGCGCGCTGGCGCTCATGTCCGCGCAGATATTGCGAGGGCCCTTGTTTCCCCGCGACAGTTCCCCGGTCTTGGTCGTTTAGAGCCCGATGGCGTCCGACGCATGGTCACCCGTGGTTATAAATTCATCGTTCACGACGAACTCATCGCCGACCGAATCGTTGGCGGGGCAGTAGCCCATCCCGCCCGCGCACCCGGCTACTGGCTGGCACGGCGCACTCCCTGATTTGCCATGTCCACTCTTCCCTCCTCCCTCCTCGTCGTTGGCTCCGGTGGCCGTGAACACGCGCTCGTCCGCGCCCTCGTCGCCTCCCCCGCCGCGCCCCGTGTCATCTGCGCGCCCGGCAACGCCGGCATCGCCGAGGAGGTGGCCTGCTTTCCTATCGCCGCCGACGATGTCACCGGCCTCGTCGCCCTCGTGCAACGCGAGCAGATCGCCTTCGTCGTCGTCGGCCCCGAGGTCCCACTTTCCCTCGGGCTCGCCGACCGTCTACGCGAACTCAAAATCCCCGTCTACGGCCCCGGCGCCGACGGCGCGCGGCTAGAAGCGTCGAAAATTTTCACGAAGCAGATTCTCCTCAAGCACCGGATCCCGACCGCACCCGCCGCGTTCTTCAGCGCGATCGAGCCCGCCCTCACTTACCTGCGCACCCGCTCCCTGCCCATCGTCGTCAAGGCCGACGGGCTTGCCGCCGGCAAAGGCGTCGTTGTTACCCAATCCCTCGAAGAAGCCGAAGCCGCCGTGCGCGAAATGCTCGCCGGGGAAAAGTTCGGCGCCGCCGGCCGACAACTCCTCATTGAAGACTGCCTTTTCGGTGAAGAAACCAGCATCCTCGTCGTCGTCTCCGGCCGCGACTACGTCATCCTCCCGACCTCGCAGGACCACAAACGCATCGGCGACGGCGACACCGGCCCCAACACCGGCGGCATGGGCACCTACTCACCCGCCGAGGTCGTCACGCCTGAGCTCCTCGCGCGCATCGATCACGAAATCGTCCGTCCTTCCGTGCACGCCATCGCCGCCGAGGGCATCGCGTTTTGCGGCACGCTCTTCATCGGCATCATGCTCACACCCGGAGGCCCGAGCGTGATCGAGTACAACACCCGCTTCGGCGACCCCGAGACCCAAGTCGTTCTGCCGCGCCTCGCCACCGATTTGCTCGCACTGCTTTGGGCCGCGGCCCTCGGCCGCCTCCCCGCCGTCGGCCCGCTCGCGGTGAAACCCGGCTACGCCGTCTGCGTCGTCATCGCCGCCCGCGGCTATCCCGACGCCTACACCAAAGGCGACATCATCATCTTGCCCGCACCCGGTGCCCTGCCGCCTGCAACCACGATCTATCACGCCGGCACCGCGAAAAACGCCGCCGGTCAACTCGTGACCAACGGCGGCCGCGTCCTCGGCGTCACCGCCCTCGCGCCCACCCTCCGCGCCGCCGCCGGAGGCGCCTACGCCGCCTGCGACCAAGTTCTTTGCGCCACCAAGTATTTTCGCCGCGACATCGCCGCGCGCCAACTCACGCGCTCATGACGTTTCTTCGCTTACTCGCTCTGGCGCTCGCGACCGTTTGCTCCTTCGCCGCGCCGCTCTCCTTCGATCTGGGTCAAGGCCTCGCCTACCACCGCGCCCACTCGCTCCCGGCCGATCTCCCCGGTTCCTCGCCGACGCGCCCCCAGCCGCTCGTCCTCGACCTCCGCTACGCCGTCGGCGATGCCGACGCCGCCACCGCCCTCTCGGCGTGGCTCAAGTTCCGCGCCGCGCCGCGCACACCCGTTTTTCTCCTCGCCAACGCCGCCACGAGCCCCGCTTTGCGCGCCGCCTTCGCCGACCGCCAGCACACCGCCGGCCTCCTCGTGCTCGGACTCGCGGGATCCGACTTTTTCCCCGATATCGCGCTTAAAACCACCCCCGAAGCCGAACGTCTCGCTTACGACGCGCTCACCGATGCCGCGGCCCTCGCCCGGTTGATCAATCCTCCCATCACCAAACCTCGTAACGACGAAGCCCGGCTTGTGGCCGACTACCTCGCTGGCCGCACCTCCGAGCCACCCGCCACCGACCCAGCCCCCGCAGCCACCGCCCCGACGCCGACCCCGCCGCCCGCGACGGACCCCGTGCTGCAACGCGCCGTGCACCTGCACCGATCCCTGCTTGCCCTCAAACGCCTTTAAACCACCTCACGCCCCGGATTGCCTTTCGCCGGAAACCCCTTCCCCTCCCATTCCAAACCACACCACGATGCCCGCTCCCGGATACATCCTTGTCGTTTGCACGGCCAACACCTGCCGCAGCCCTATGGCCGCCGCGCTGCTCAAGCACGCCTTGGCCGCCCAGCCTGAACCTCTTCGTTCTCTCGAGGTTCTTTCGGCGGGCGTCGGTGGCCGCGATGGCGACCCGGTGAGCGCCAACTCCGTCACGGCCATGAAGAAAGTTGGCCTCGACGTCTCCGCGCACCGCAGCCGCGCCGTCACCGAGGAACTCGTGCGCGGAGCCGTTGCCGTCTTCGGCATGACTGAGTCCCACCGCGCGATGCTTCAATTCGCGATGACCCAGGTCCCGCGCAATCTCTACCTGTTCCGCGAGTTCATGCCCCAGCGCGGGACCAAAGAAATCGGCGATCCCTACGGCGGCGCCCTCAAACTCTACGAAAGCACGCGCGACGAAATGGTCGAGGCCATCCCCAGTCTGATTGAATTTATTAAGACTCAGATCAGCGCCAAACCGGCCCGTTAAACCGAGATTTCGGGTTGCGGATTGCTGATTAAGAAACTGCTTTCACTACCGTCTTTTCCAACCCGCAATCCGCCCGCCGAAACCCGCAATGTTGAACGCCACTCCCCTCGCCCAGCTCGATCCCGCTGTCTACGCGGCCCTCTTCGCCGAGTTTGCCCGACAACAAAGTCACATCGAGCTCATCGCTTCGGAAAATTTCACCTACCCCGCCGTCATGCAGGCGCAGGGCAGCGTGCTCACCAACAAATACGCCGAGGGCTACCCCGGCAAACGCTGGTATGGCGGCTGCGAATTCGTCGACCAGATCGAGCAACTCGCCATCGATCGCGCCAAGCTGCTCTTCGGCGCCGACCACGCCAACGTCCAGCCCCACTCCGGCGCTCAGGCTAACACCGCCGTCTATGCCGCGGTCCTCCAACCCGGCGACAAACTGCTCGGCATGAACCTCAGCCACGGCGGCCACCTCACCCACGGTAATCCCGCCAACTTCTCCGGCAAACTCTACAACTTCTGCCAGTACGGCGTCCGCGAGGATACCGGTCTAATCGACTACGAGGAACTCGCCACCGTCGCCTTCCGAGAGAAGCCCAAGATGATCACCGTCGGCGCCAGCGCCTACTCGCGCGTCATCGACTTCGCCAAAATGGGCGAGATCGCCCGCAGCGTGGGGGCCTACCTTTTTGCCGACATCGCGCACATCTCCGGTCTCGTCGCCGCCGGCGTCCATCCCTCGCCCGTGCCGCACGCCGATTTCGTCACGACCACCACGCACAAAACGCTGCGCGGTCCCCGCGGCGGCCTCATCCTCTGCCGCGCCGCTCACGCCAAGGCCATCGACTCCGCCGTGTTCCCCGGGACTCAAGGCGGCCCGTTGATGCATGTGATCGCGGCCAAAGCCGTGTGCTTCGGCGAGTGCCTTAAACCCGAGTGGAAGGCCTACTCCGAGCAGGTCGTCAAAAACTCCCGCGCCCTTGCCGCCGCCATGGTCCAGCGCGGTTATAAAATCCTGACCGGCGGCACCGACAATCACCTCTTCCTCGTCGATCTTCGCGGCAACCTCCCGGATCTCACCGCCAAAAAAGCCCAAGAGACCCTCGATCTCGCGCACATCACGCTCAACAAAAACACCGTTCCCTACGAGACGCGTTCCCCGTTCCAAGCCTCCGGCATCCGCCTCGGCACTCCCGCCGTCACCACGCGTGGCCTGCTCGAAGCAGACATGGACGAAATCGCCGCCGCGATCCACCTCATGCTCCCCGCGATCGGCACGCCCGGCGAAGCCGATGCGCTCGCTGCGGCCAAGCTTCGCGCCGCGGCGCTGATGAGCCGCTTCCCTCTGCCCTACGTGCTCTAGGATTGCGCCACCGCCCGAGCCTCGACCCCGCCTACTGGAGCGGTAGCCCTGAGCGGGCACGCGCTGCCCAAACGGCGTCGCCGCACCGAGCGCTTCGTCGGTAAACGCCGCCAACGGCGCATGATCTTCCGGTTTTTCCCAAGGCCTAGGCCCTAGAAAGTGACACCTACAATCACGTCGAATTCGACGGGATAAGCCGGCGAAACCAGCGCCAGCATCACCCCAACGCTGCGCAACAGCCGATTGCGAGATCAACCGAGAAAATCATCACCCGGCTTCTGCTGCCGCGACCGCCACCTGCCCCTCGCCGCTGCTCCTCCTGAGCCCGCCCACGCCCTCGCGTCAGCCCCCGATTTTTGTTTGCCCTCCCCCCGCCCGTTCCGTTTTTCCTTTTCGGCAACAGGGGACGTTCCGCCCGCGGGCCTGACTCGGTTGCACCGCAACCCATGTCACTCCTCCCTTTTTCCAGCCAGCTCATCGCCGACGTCGGTATCTCCCTCGGAGACGAAGGCAAAGGCCGCCTCATCCCCGAAGTCGCCGACGAACTTCGCGGCACGCCCCACGCCGTCTCCGTCGTCCTCAAGGTCAACGGCGGCGCCAACTCCGGCCACACCGCAGGCGGCATCAAGCTCAACCTTCTCCCCGCCGGCGTCGTCGTCCGCGACGCGAAACACCTTTGCATCGGCTCCGGCGTCGTCGCCGATCCCCGCAAAATCTGGTGGGAAACCAAACCTCTCGAAGCCAAGGGCCACGCCATCCTTTCGCGTCTCCTCATCGACGAGCGCACGATGGTCACCGATCTCACCCACCGCCTGCTCGACCTCGCGTGGGAAGACTACCGCGAAAACGTTCTCACCGAAGAACCCCGGGGCTCCACCGGCCGCGGCATCACGCCCGCCTACGCCGACGAAATCAGCCAATGGCAGATGACGTTCTCCGACTTCCACGCCGGCCCGAATTTCTTCGCCCGCAAACTCGCCCAACGCGCCGACCGCGCCCTGCGCGTCATCCAACACGTGTGCCGCGTCAGCCCCGAAACCTTCGCCGGCTTCTTCGACAAACTCACCGTCGCCGAACAGCGCGCCAACTCCGAAGCCATCGAGCTCGGCGTCTTCCCGAAAGAGGAATTCGACTTCACGCGCTTCCGCGGCACCGAACCCTTCACGCTCAACCTCGACGCCCTCACCCAGGTCACCTGGGACGCCGGCGTCGCCCTCGCGCCGAACATCGGCGAGGTCCGCGAGCTCATCCTCCGCGAGCTGAACGCCGGCCGCACCATCATCGGCGAATTCGGCCAAGCCTACTGGCTCGACAAGCGCCACGGCTTCTCGCCCAACGTCACCGCCTCGCATACCTACACGCCCGAGTTCTTCGAAAGCGCCGGCATCCCCGTGCAGCGCATCCACACCTTCGGCGTCGCCAAGGCCTACGACACCAAGGTCGGCACGCATACGTTCCTCACGCAGATGGACGACGCCCACCCGCTCGCCATCAAACTCAAGCGCATCGAATTCGGCACCAGCACCGGCCGCCAACGCATGGTTGGCTGGTTCGACGCTGTGGAAAAAGGTGACGCCCTCCGCTACGGCGGTTTCCAAGACGTGATGATCAACAAATCCGACGCCCTCACGCACGACGGCGATTGGCAGGGCGATCTGCTCATCTGCACCTCCTACCAAGACGCCTCCGGGAAAATCTTCCACCACGTCCCACGCAACGAAGCCGTCCGCAAAACGCTCAAGCCCGTTTACACGCGCCACCCCGGCTGGACCGAAGACATTTCCAAAATCCGCCACTTCGCCGAGCTCCCGAGAAACGCCCAGCGCTACGTCGCCGCGATGGTGAAGAGCACGCTCGACGTCGCCTACGCCGGCGAGACTTGGCCGGCCGCCGATAAACTCCCGAACCTCCGCTACCTCGGCGTCGGCCCCGAGCCGTCCCAAATTATCAAAGACGTCCCCGCCACCGCCGACCTCGTTAAGTTGATCTGATCCCCGTAGGGCCTCACCTCGTGTGAGGCCGTCCCCGCCGCGCCCTCAAAAATCCTGCAAGCGACCCTCGCCCGGCCCGCGCTGCGGGGCGAGTCGTGCCATCACTTCCCCGAGCAGATAAATCGATCCCGTCAGGACCACTGCATCATCGGGCCCGCCCGCCGTGCATTCATCGCGGCTGGGAAAAATTGTCTCCACCGTGGCGCGCACCACACGCCCGCCTCGCGCCGCAAAACTCGCCGGCAACAACGCCTCCAGTTCCTCATAGCCGCAGGCCCGCCCTTGCTGCGGCACGACGAAGTGGATCTCCCGCGCGTAGTGGCAGATCGTCTCCAAGAGCGGCCGCGCCCGCACCGCGCCCAAAACCCCGGTAACCACCACCGGCGCCCGTCCTGTCTCCACCACCAGCCGCGCCAAGCTCGTCTCCAGCACTTGTGCGCCGTCCGGATTGTGCGACGCATCGAGCACCACGAGCCGTCCGCCGAGCCGCACCCGTTGCCAACGCCCTGGCCAATCGACCTGCCTCAACCCGCGCGCGATCAACTCGTCCGTCAAAACCGCGCCCACCTTCGCTTCCCGCACCGCCAACTCCCGCGCGGCCAAAGTCGCCGTCGCCGCATTCCAACGTTGGTAATCCCCTTCCAAATTAGTCGCCGGATACGTCGCCAGATCCTCGCCAAACTCCGCCGCCACACTCACGACCCGCGACCCGCACTCGGCCGCCCGCGCGCGGATCACCCGCTCCACCGCCGGCACCACCCGCCCCATCACGACCGGCACGCCCGGCTTGATGATACCGGCTTTCTCCGCCGCGATCGACTCCACCGTGTTGCCCAACATCTCGCAGTGATCGAGCCCGATGGATGCGATCACACTCACCGCCGGCGTCACGACATTTGTGGCGTCGAGCCGGCCGCCAAGGCCGACCTCGATCACGTTCACATCGCACTTTTTCCGGGCGAACTGCAAAAACGCCATCGCCGTCATGAACTCGAAAAAACTCGGATGGTCGTCCGCGCCGCCCTCGTCCGCCAGTCGCGCCGCCACCGGCCGCAGTTCCTGAGCGTAGGCCATGATCTCGCGCTCGCCCAGCAACACCCGATCCACCTGCACGCGTTCGCCCAACCTCACGAGGTGCGGCGAGGTGTAGAGCCCGCGCCTCAGTCCCGTCTCCTGCAAGATCGCATCGAGCATCGCCGCGACCGAGCCCTTGCCGTTGGTCCCCGCAATATGCACGCAGGGCACTGCACGCTCCGGGTGCCCCAACGCACCGGCCAGCAGTCGCATCCGATCGATGCCAAACTTCAGGCCCTGCGCCTTCAGGCTGAAGAGATAATCCTGCACCGCCGCATAATCAGCGAGTTTCAGTTCGTCACCCATGGCTTGGAAAAACAACGCCGCACCCCGGCAGCCCGGGACGCACTCAGTTTTTGCCGGCAACCGCCACCGGCTGTTTCTTCGTGTGCAACACCGCGAGCAGGTCCCGCAGCCGTTCGCGCATTTCCAATCGCGGCACGATCTGGTCGATCAGGCCGTGCTTGAACAAAAATTCCGCCGTCTGAAACCCCGGCGGCAGCGATTGCTTCGTAGTGTCCTTAATGACCCGCGCGCCAGCAAAACCGATCAACGCCGCCGGCTCCGCGATGATCACGTCGCCCAACGTCGCAAAGCTCGCCGTCACTCCGCCCATCGTGGGCGACGTCAGCACCGAGATAAACGGCAACTTCGCCTCCGCCAGCCGACCGAGCGCCGCGCTCGTCTTGGCCATCTGCATCAGCGAAAAAATTCCTTCCTGCATGCGCGCACCGCCCGAAGCGCTGAAGATGATGCACGGCACTTTCTTCTCCAACGCTGCCTCGATCGCCCGCGTGATTTTTTCGCCCGCGGCCGCACCCATCGCGCCGCCGCAGAAACGGAAGTCCATCACCGCCACCGAAACTTTGATCCCAAGGATCTTTCCCATCCCGCAGATCACCGCCTCGGGCAGGCCGCTCTCTTTCTCATAGCGTTTGATCCGGTCCGGATACGCCTGCGAATCGACAAACTTCAGCGGATCGGCCGAAGTCACCCCGGCGTCCGCCTCAACAAAGGTGCCGCCGTCGAACAGCGAATCGATCCGCGCCCGCGCCCCGATCGGAAAATGGTGCCCGCTACGCGGCACCACCATCAGGTTGTCCTCGATCTCCTTGTTGAAAAGAATCTCCCCCGTCAGCGGGTCTTTCGTGTAGAGTCCCTTCGGAATGTCTTTCTTGGCGGTTTTGCGGACTTTGTAGGTCGGTTTGTCGAAATGCATAGCGAAAAGAGGAACGGAAATCAGCCGTGAGCGAAGGTGACGACATCGAGTTTCAAAGCCCCGGCGCGGCGCAGGACCCGCGCGCAACTGTTGAGCGTGGAACCGGTGGTGAAGACATCATCAACGAGCACATATTTTTGACTCGGAGTAAGCGTCACGCCCGGAGCCAGTGCAAAGGCATTTTTGAGGTTTGCCTGCCGCGTTTTCCGGTCGAAGGCAGTCTGCGTCGGCGTGTCCACCTCCCGCCGCAACACCTCCTCGACCCGCCCGCCTCCCAGCCGCGCCAAACTCGCCGCCAGCAACGCGCTTTGGTTGAATCCCCGCTCCCGCGCCTTCCGCGGATGCAGCGGCACCGGCACCAACACCGCACCCGTCACCACCGCCAGAATCTCGGGCGAACGCCGAAATATCTCCGCCATGTCCGCGACGACATGCCGGCCGCGATGATACTTAAGCTCGATCACGAGGGCGCGCGCCGGTCCTTTAAACAGCACCGCCGTGCAGCCCGATCCAAACGCCGGGTTCAACCCTGCGCAGTGCGGACACGACCGCTCGCCGTCGACGACGCCGTAGAACGGCGATCCGCACGTCGAGCAGTGCGGAGCCACCACAAAGTCGAGTTGCCCCGCGCACTTCACGCAGACGTGGTTGAACCCGCTCCTTTCGACGACGCCCCTACACCCCACACACGACGGCGGAAACACCACGTCGCCCAACCCGCGCCACAGTTCGCCGAGCCCGCTCACCGGTAGAGCACCTTCTCCAAAAAAAGCCCCTGTGGCGGCGCCGTGCGCACGGCATTGGTCCGCACTTTAGCCGCCAAGATCGTCCGCACCGTCTCCGCCGGCATCCGCCCTTCGCCCGCCGCCACCAGCGCGCCCGCGAGACTCCGCACCATCTTGTAGAGAAATCCGTTGGCCTCCGCCGTGATCCGCACCTTCGCCCCCCGCCGCGCGATCTCGAGCCGCCGCAAATCCCTCACGGTATCTTCGCGCTCCGTGCCGTTGAACGCCGAAAACGCCTTAAAATCATGCGTGCCGCGCAACGCCGCCGCCGCCGCTTCCATCGCGACAAAATCGAGCTCGCGAAACACCGGCCAGCAATACGGCCGGGTAAACGGATCCGCATCCCCGAGGTGCAGGTAATACGTGTAGATCTTCCCCGTCGCCGAGAACCGCGCATGAAACGCCGGGGCCACCTGTCGCACCGAGATCATCTGAATCGCAGGCGACAACTCCGAGCGCATCGCCGCCAGCAGCCGTTCCGCGCCATGCCGCCACTCCGCCTCAAAGTGAAACACTTGCGCCCGCGCGTGCACGCCCGCGTCCGTCCGCCCGCTGCCGTGAATCCGCCGCGGTGTGCCAAAAATCTCCGTCAGCCGCGCCTCGATTACATCCTGAATGCTGTTTCCCCCCGCTTGACTCTGCCAACCGGCAAACGGCGCGCCGTCGTAAGCGCACACGCACTTCCAGCGCGTGTCGCCATTACCGGTGTCATGCTCCTTGGTCTCTGTCATTGCCAAGAGTCCCGCTCCCGCGGGACGACGTGGCAATCCATCTCGCCGCCCGACGCGCGTCTCGCGCCACCCTCCATCTCCACCTTACCCTCGGCGCGATTCATCCGGCGGAATCTGCGGAAACTTTTGGTCAAGGAAATCCTGTAGAATCAGCGTCGCCGCCCGCGAATCCACAATCCCGCTCGCCCGCACCTCGCGTCGTCGATGTTTCGAGATGGTGGACTCCGCTTCATGGCTCGTGAGCGTTTCGTCAACGAGGTGCACCGGTAGCCCGAGCTCCGCCTTTAACCGCGCGGCAAACGCATCCACTTCCTTTGCTTTAAATCCCGCCGTGCCATCCATGTTGAGCGGATAGCCGAGCACGAGATCCGTTGCCCGCCTCGCCTTCACCAGCGCCACCATTCCCGCCCAGCGCCGTTCAGCCTCGGCCTCCACTTGCGCCGGCAACGGCGTCGCCACGCCAATCTCGTCGCCGAAAGCGAGCCCCAGCCGGCGAGTACCATAGTCAATCCCGATGCAACGCATGTCCCGATTCCGCCCGCCCCTTCCACGCGGCGCAATTTCATTTGCGACTCGACCTACGCCCGCTCTCTTTTCCCACCAATGGCCGCCGTTTCGCTTCCGACTCTCACTCCCGCCGAACTCGCGCGCTACAGCCGGCATATTCTCTTAAATGAGCTCGGCGTCGCCGGCCAACAAAAGCTCGCCGCCACCCGTGTCCTCGTCATCGGCGCCGGCGGCCTCGGTTGTCCCGCCGCCCTTTACCTCGCGGCCGCCGGCGTTGGCACCCTCGGCATCGCCGACTTCGACCGCGTCGAAACCCACAACCTTCAGCGCCAACTTCTCCACGAGGACTCCACCGTCGGCGAACTCAAGGTCACGTCCGCCGCGCGCCGTCTCCGCACCACCAATCCGTTCACCACCGTCATCGAACACCCCGAGGGCGTCACGGCCGCCAACGCTCTCGCGCTCTTCGCCGGCTACGATGTCGTCGTCGACGGCACGGATAATTTCTCGAGCCGTTACCTCAACAACGACGCCGCCGCTCTCGCCCGCCGGCCTCTGGTCTATGGCAGCGTTTACCGCTTCGAGGGCCAGGTGAGCGTCTTCGACCCCGCCCAAGGCGGCCCTTGCTACCGCTGCCTTTTCCCCGAACCGCCCGCGGCCGGCACCGTCCCCAACTGTGGTGAGGCGGGCGTCCTCGGCGCGCTCTGCGGCGTCATCGGCAGTCTTCAGGCACTCGAAGCGGTCAAGCTCATCACCGGCATCGGCGAACCGTTGCGCGGCCGCCTCCTCACCTACGACGCGCTCGGCCAAAATTTCTCCACCCTTAAAATTCCCCGCGACCCCGCCTGTCGCCTTTGCGGCGCCGAACCCGTCATCACCACACTCGATCCCGCCCTCTACGATTTCACCTGCACGCCCGCTCCTCTCCTCATGACACCTGACTCCGTCCCACTCGAACTCACCGTCGAAGCATCGCACCGCCTCCTGACCACCGCCGCATCCGACACGCACCTGATCGACGTGCGCGAGCCCTTCGAGTTCGAGATCTGCGCGATCGCCGGCGCCGAACCGATCCCGATGCGGCAAATCCCCGAGCGCCTCGGTGACCTGCCGCGCGAGAAACACCTCCTCATCCACTGCCATCACGGCGCCCGGAGCCTCCGCGTGACCGAGTATCTCCGCGCCCAAGGTTTCGCGCGCGTGAGCAATGTCGCCGGAGGCATCGAGGCGTGGGCCCAACAAATCGACTCCACCCTCCGCCGCTACTAAATCGCGGCCGCCGTAAGGCGGGTCGGAGACCCGCCCTCCCTTGCCGACGCGCGCCGCCTACAGCAGCTCCCCCTGCACTCCCCCCGGCGGCTTCACGCCGATAAACTTCCCGTAGCGCTCGCTCCAATCGTCCAGTTTGTCCGTGTAATAGCCCGC
This sequence comes from Opitutia bacterium, assembly GCA_002737275.1. Classification (GTDB taxonomy): domain Bacteria; phylum Verrucomicrobiota; class Verrucomicrobiia; order Opitutales; family Opitutaceae; genus Tous-C4FEB. The sequence goes on along the minus strand of NSIG01000042.1, from coordinate 16,969 downwards.
GTCGTAGGGCGCCGTCGCCGGGTTGAACCGCTCCAACGGCTGCGCCCGCTGCCAATCGCTCGTCTGCCCTTTCTGTTTGGGCGCGATAAAATACGCGATCCGCTCTCCCATTCGCGGCCGCGGATTCATCTTCAACGCCGCCTCCGCCGAGGCCCGCCGCGGCTTGCCGCCCTCGGCGATGAAGCGTTCGTAGGCATCTGGATTCATGCTCAGTGACTCGCTCTTCGCGACCTCCGCCACCGGCAACGCCCGCGCCTCCAGCTGCGCCCGCAATTCCCCGAGTAGCGCTAAAGGCGAATCCTCCGACGCTCCGACCAAATACCTCAAGAGCTGCCGCGACAGTTTCTTCAAGAACGGCTCAATGCCCCGCGAGCGCAGCGCGCTGCCGCGCAGCGTCATTTTCTTTCCGTCGTAGAGCGCGTAATTCTTCGCCTTGTAGCAGAACATCGCCGTGTAGCTGCCGTCGTATTCGAGCTCGATGCCCGGCGGCAACGTCGGCGCCACGCGGGCCAATAATTTCTCCGGCGCGGCGAAATTCTTATCCGACGCCAGATAAATTCCATCCGTGTCCGCCTCAAGGATCGTGCAACCCTGCCGCGAAAACTCCTCGATCAACGCCTGCAACAATTCGCGTCCTCGCCGCGTCACTTCCGCCGCCAGCTCACCGTCGCCGAACCGCGCGCCGGAAAATCCCAGATAGCCGTAAAACGAATTGATCAAAATCTTGAACGACGCCTGCCGGGCCTGCGCCTCCGCGCGTTCGTCCAACGTCGCCGCCGTGCGCGCGAGTAACTTGAATTTCAAACGGTATTCCCGCAGCGACTTCAGCAGCGGGATGAAAACGCCGAGCGAGTCGTGGCGCGGATTCCGGGCGATGCTCAGCAGCAGGCTGGGGTAAAGCGAAGCCACGTCAAAGTGCAGCACGTGCTTAAACACGCCTTCCTCATAGCTCTTCGTGAATCCTCCATCGAAGGGCGCGACCTCCAACGGCACCGGCACCGCCTGTCGGGCGTGGTAGTATTCTTCCAAAAACAGCAGGTCGATCTTCGCCGTCGTACCGCGCAGCGTCGCCTCTTGGAGCAGAATCGGAAACGTCCGAGTTTGCTCGAAATAGGTCGGCAATAGCAGATCCGAAAGCCCCTGCGTCTCGCGCAAATCATCCTCGAGATACGCGCAAAAACGCGCGCGGTCGGCCCAAAAGGTCTCCGCGATCTTTCCGCCGTCAAGGTCGGTACGCTCGTCCTTGTCCTCATCGGTGATGCCGAAATACACGGCCACATCTTTGAGCCCATACGCCGTCAGCTCCCGCGTCGTGATATCGTAGAGCTGCACGAGCAGATAGGTATCCACCACCGTCCGCCCCGGCAGATCGCACCGCGGAAAATCGATCCAGCGCTCCGCGACTTTCAGCCGGCTCGTGCGAAACGACGCCTTCTGCCCAAACCGCCCCCACGCGCACGGCACCTTGTGGCGCTTCGCCCGTTGCCGCAGATAATCTAGGTCGAACTTAAAAATATTGTGCCCCTCGATCACGTCCGGATCGAGCTCGGCCAGCGCCGCGTTGAGCTCCAGCAGCAGTTTTTTCTCCGCCTCGTCCGTCGCCGCTGCGAGCAGGAGCAGCCGGTTCTTTCCGCCGCAGCGCAACCCCACGGCCAACACTCGATCCTCGGGACGGCCGGCGTCGCTAAAACTCCCGTCCGCCGAAGCCGTTTCGATGTCCAACTGACACCGCCGCACTTGGCCAAAACTCAGCTCCCGATAGAGCCGCGCGCGTTGCTGGATCAAATACTGGTTCTCCAACGGCCGCACCGCATCGACGCCGCCCGTGAGCTTCGCCGTCTTCAAAAATGCGTCATAACCTTCCAAATTCGCCGCGTGCGCCAAACGCCCGAACATCGCCTCGCCATTCAAGGTCTCGATCGTGATCCCCGCCGGTGCCTCCACCGCCGTTCCGCTCAACCACGCAAAGGGCCTCAACTCGCCCGTCTGCTCCCGCCGACCGCCGTCCGATGTGACCACCGCAAGGCGCACGCGACCGTCATCGTCCACCCAGACTCCAGCCAGTGTTTCAGTCGTCATACAGAAAAATAAAAGTGACGCCCCGCCTGTGCCGTATGCCCAAAGGCTCAGGACCTTTTTAGGTTAAGGTGGGCGCCTCCTCCGCAGCGTCTGCTTTCCGATTTACGGCCTAGCATCTTCCGCGACGGTATTGGCTCCCGTAATAATTCTAAGGCAAAGAGCAGTTATTGAAAGCACCTCGAACACTGCAGGGCGTCGCCAAAAAACTAGGTCGCACCCCATCGCCGTCAAACGCCAATCACGACTCGATGATGCTCGAATCCAGATGCTGAATAATGAGCTCCTGCACGGTCGCCAAAAAGAGGTAGCACATAAAAGCCTTTCGCATCGCCTCACTCATCTGCTCCAACTCCACTTCGCCGCCTTCCAGCGCATCGTCGTCGAGCCCTTTCAGATAAACTTCGCGCAACCGGAGCCGCACCGCCGCACACGCGCGCACGATCGGTTCCGCATTGTCCTCGTCGAAAGCCACGATGCCTTCGGCGAAGAACTCGTCGTCGAACAAAGCCAACAGCGCCTTCACGTCCTTGCTCTGACCATTCAGCAGGTCGCCCACCCACGCGTCGCGAAACTCCTGGTCGATGTCGCCGAAGTCTTGGGGCGCCGCAAGTTTTTGACCCAACCCGTCCGCCAGTTGCCGGATCACATCCAGCAGTGGCGCCACCACCGGTAAGCTGAGTTTAACTTCAATGCGTTTCATCAAGCTCGACCACCGCGGTCAGGTGCCATTGTTGCAAGGTATAGACGTAGGCTTCTGCTTTCTCGCGCAGTCCGCTCCAGACCACCGAGCGGCCCTGCTCGTGGACTTCCAGCATGTGCCGACGCGCCACGGTTTCGTTGAAGCCGAAGATCTTTTTGAAAACCATCATCACGTAGGACATCAGATTCACCGGATCGTTCAGCACCACGACCCGCCACACTCCGCCGAGCTTCACTTCGGTGCGGCTGAGCGTCTCGGTGGGCGAGGAGTCTTTGGTTCCCGCTTTCGTCATGCCGACTTCGCCTTCGCCTCGGCCACAGTCGCCGCGAGTCGGGCCTCGATTTCTGCCAAGGGCACCTTGGCGACATCTTTGGAGTTACGCGCTTTCAACTCAACGATCCCATCTTTGAGCCCCTTGCTGCCGATCGTGATCCGCAGCGGGATGCCAATGAGATCGGCGTCTTTGAATTTTACCCCCGGCCGCTCCGCGCGCTCGTCGACGAGCACATCCGCGCCCGCCTGCTCCGCCACGGCCCCGAGTTTCTGCGCGAGCCCCATCGCTTCAGGCGAATCCGGATCGAGCACGCAGATCAGCACTTGAAACGGCGCCACGTTCCACGGCCACACGATCCCATCGGGATCGTGGCTTTGCTCGATCACCGCCTGCATCGTGCGGCTGATGCCGATACCGTAGCAGCCCATCTCGAAAAAATGGGTCTGCTTCTGATCGTCAGTGTAAACGGCATTATATTTCTCGGAATATTTGGTTCCGAGCTTAAAGATGTGTCCGACCTCTATGCCGCGCCGCACTTGCAAGGGCTGACCCGACTGCGGGCAGGGTTCGCCCGGACGCACCCGGCGGAAGTCGCCAAACTTCGTGATCGCGAGATCGCGCGTCACGTTGACGTTCCGCACATGGAACCCGTCTTTGTTCGCTCCGGTTGTGCCGTTGCCGATGAGCCGGATCGCGTGGTCCGCAAACACGCCCGCAAGCGCCTCGCCGTTCTTGAACGTGCCTTTGACCGCACCTAGACTGCCCGGTTTCGCGCCAAGCGCCGGCTCGATTTCCTCCGACGTCGCCGCGCGACACAGGGTGAATCCCAACGAGCCGAGCTTCGCTTCTTCAAGTTCGTCGCTGCCGCGCAAAATCACCACAAACGGCTTCCCGTCGCCGACGTAGACGAGCGTCTTGAACTGCTGGTCGGCCGCCACATTGAACGGCGCCGCTGCCAACGCCGCGATCGTGACCACGCCCGGCGTGGCGAACTCTTCGACCGCGCCCACCGGGGCTGCGTCGGCGAAATCTTTCGGCACGAGCGCGCTGGTGGCCTTCTCGCGGTTGGCCGCATAACCAGCATCGCTGTAGATCACATCGTCGTCGCCGATCTCCGCTGGCACCATGAATTCATGGGAAAAACTTCCTCCCATCACACCGGTGTCGGCCTCGACCGCGATCGCCCGCACGCCCACGCGTTTGAAAAACTTCTCATAGGCGGACTTCATCGCGAAGTAGCTCTTGACCGCGCCGTCGTCCGTCGCGTCGAACGAATACGCGTCCATCATTACAAACTCACGCGCCCGCATCAGGCCGAAGCGTGGCCGGATTTCGTTGCGGAACTTTGTCGCGATCTGGAAAAAATTCTTCGGTAGGTCCCGGTAGCTCGTGATCTCCTGCTTGACCAGCGGGGTGATGACCTCCTCGTGCGTCGGCCCCAGCACGAATTCCGGTTCCTTGCTCCGCCCTTTGCCCGCTCCGGCACTATCGGTGCGAAACATGATCTCACGCGCCGCCGCCCAACGCGGACCTTGCTCCCAGTTTTCCACCGGGTGCACGTGCGGCATCCATAGCTCGATTCCGCCGCCGGCCTCAATCTCCTCGCGGCAGATCTGCGTGAGTTTCTGCATCACCCGCAGACCGAGCGGCATATAAGTGTAAAGCCCGCCGCCGAGCTTGCGCACTAGGCCGGCGCGCACGAGCAGCTTGTGCGATGCGATCTCGGCGTCGGCCGGACTTTCTTTGAGCGTAGGGACAAAATACTGGGACCAGAACTTCATGCAGCCGGGCAACGAAGCAGTGCCCCCGGCTCTGCGCAAATTTATTTGCGCGATTCGCCGGCGCCGCGATTAATCTCCTACTCATCCATGCGCGGCACCCTTCCTGAACGTAAACCTTGGCCCATGAAGTGGGTGGTCCTCTTCATTGTGGTTTCGCTCGGCGCTTACACCTACCTGACGCTCCACTACCGCAAAGAAAACCCGGCGTTCCGCCCCTATCAGGATTCCAAAAATCGGGCCGGGGTCATGCGCCTCCTTTCGGCGGGCTTCCAGCGCGTCACCCTTACCGCCCAACGCCCCGCCGACGGCGCCGGCGTGCCCGCAGGCGCCAAGTCCACCGCCACGGCCGGCGGGCTGCCCGCCGAATTGCGCTCGACGCTGCTCGACCTTCCACTCCTGCCGGCATCGATCACCCGCGTCGCCGCCGCCGCCAGCGCGAGTGCGTTGCTCGCCTACCCGATCCAATTCACGTGCGCGTCGGCCGATAACAAACGCCAGCTCTCCGGCGCCGAACTCTACGTGAAGGACAACACGCTCACGCTCGTGCCCACGTTCGAACGGCTCGACGGCGAACTGCTCGCCCGCAACCGCGAGAGCGTCGTCCACCTCTCGATTCCCGCCGGTGCGCTGAAGCCCGGCACCTTTAAAGTCACGTTGGTTGGCGAAACGTCCTCCCGCACCTGGACCCTGCAAGTGAATTGACGTGCCGCTCCGCTTCGGCGCAAATCTTCTCCTCTCTCATGCCCAACGGCCAAGGCTCCTCTCTCCCTGCTTCCGCGCCCGCCCCTGTCGCCGCGCCCGCCGCCCCGGCCCAAGCCACCACGCTCAAGCCCAACGATCTGCGCGGCATCCTCAAATACGTCCCGCGTTTTCAGGGCCAGATTTTCGTCATCGCGATCGACGGGGCCATCATCGCAGACGAGAATTTTAACAATCTCCTCGTCGACATTGCCGTCCTCCGCAGCCTCGGCATCAAAATCGTGCTCGTGCACGGTATCGGCCATCAGCTCCGTGAGCTCGCCATCCTCCGCAACGTTCCCATCACCAGCCACGATGGCACCGGGATCACCGACGCAGCCACGCTCGATCTCGCCATCCGGGCCGGCTCACGCGTTTCCCACCTCATCCTCGAGGGCCTCACCCAAAACTCGCTCAAGGCGGTTTTCACCAACGCCGTCCGGGCCCTCCCCCTCGGTATCATTAAGGGCGTGGACCAACAGCTCACGGGCAAGGTCGAGCGGATCGACAAAGATTTCCTCAGCGAACTCATCGCCCAACAAGTCGTGCCCGTCATCACGCCGGTCGCCTTCGGACCCGACGGCAAATCCCTCCGCGTCAATTCTGACCTCCTCGCGGCCGAAGTCGCCGAGGCCCTCCACGCGACCAAAATCATCTACCTCACTCCGCACGCCGGCCTGGAAATCAGCGGCACCGTCCGCCGCGAGATCGCCGTCGAAGCGCTGAAGAAGTTAATCGAGGCCCACCCCGAGCACATCGCCGAGGCCATGCGCTCCAAAGCCGAGCACGCCATCAAGGCCATCGAGAACGGCACCCCGCGCGTCCACATCGTCGACGGCCGGATCTTCGACGGCCTGCTGAATGAAATCTTCTCCAACGAGGGCGTGGGCTCGCTCGTCTACGGCAACGACTATCAGCAGATTCGGAAGGCGAACAAACGCGATGTTCGTCTCATCTACAACCTCACCCGCGCCGCCGTGAAGCGCGAGGAGTTGCTCCACCGCACCCAGCAGGCCATCGAGAAAAACATCGACCAGTTCTTCGTCTTCGAAATCGACGAAAACATCATCGCCTGCGTCACCCTCTCCACCTACCCTGATAAATCCCAACTCGCTGAAGTTGGTTCACTTTACGTGCTGCCGTTCTACCACAACCGAGGCATCGGCAAAAAAATGGTCGAATACGCCTGTCTTCAAGCCAAGGAGCGCGGCGTCACCACCGTCCTCGCGCTTTCGACCCAGAGCTTCGGTTTTTTCACCAACGTCTGCAGTTTTGAGGAAACCACCAAGGACGCTCTCCCCGAGGCCCGCCTGAAACTTTACGAAGACAGCGGCCGCAACGCCAAAGTCCTCGTCAAGCACCTCGCCTAACAAGTAGAGCGGGGTCTCCGACCCGCCCTCCAAGCCGCGCCGCGCAAGAGCCAGCCCGTCCGAGGTAGGGACGCCTCCCCGAGGCGTCCTAATCTCACTAGCGACCCATTACCCACGAAAGTCGGGGCGGACGGCCGCCTCGAAGAGTCGTCCCTACCACTTTAACCCACCTTCACCACCAGCGTCTCGTCGCCATACTCGACCCGGTCGCCCGCCAGCACTTTTTTACGTTTCTGCGTCTCCACGACGCCGTTCAGCCGCACTTTGCCTTCGCTGATGACTTGCTTCGCCTCGCCGCCCGAATCGGTCAGCCCGGCAAATTTCAAAAGCTGGCACAGCTCGATCGGCGCTTCGCGCACCGTCACCACCGTGGGTTCGCTTGATTCTGCTTTCGTCGTCGGCATCGGGGAAAATTTATCCCTTCACTCAACCGACCGAGAGCAGTTCCACTTCAAAAATCAGCGTCGCCCGCGGCGGAATCGCACCCGGGTAGCCGTGCTCGCCGTAGGCCAGATGATGAGGCAGCGTCATTTTGACTTTATCGCCGACCTTCATCGTCGCGACGCCGAGATCCCAACCCGCGATCACTTGGCCGGCGCCCAGCACAAAGGTGAAGGGCTCGTTGCGGTCGACAGAGCTATCAAATTTTTTTCCGTCCTCGAAGGTGCCGGTGTAGTGAACCGTGACGGACTTGCCCTTTTTTGGCGAAGCGCCGGTGCCGGTTTTGAGAATTTCGATTTTGATGTCGGTGAGAGCCATCCCCCGATTCCCTTCAAACCCGCCCGGGCGTCAATCCCGCATCACGGCAATAATCGCCCAAAACTCCGCCCTCGACGGCCCTCGGCCCCGGCCCCAAGAAAACTCTGACATGTCCGTACTCACGCTCCAGCCCATCGGCTTCATCCGCACCGGTAAGCAGGTGAAGTTTCAAGCCCTGCACCAGCCCTCGGAGCAACAGCCGGAGCACAACCTCCTCGAACTCCTGCCCGACCAAAACTACGAGCAGGCGCTCCGCGATCTCGCCGGCTTTTCCCGGGTGTGGCTCGTCTGGTGGTTCCACCGCACGACCACCTGGCGCACCCAAGTCATCCCGCCCCGCGGTCCCGCTCAGAGCCGCGGCGTTTTTGCCACCCGTTCACCCCACCGGCCCAATCCCATCGGCCTCACCCCCGTCGCACTCATCGCCATCGAGGGCCGCACGCTGATCCTCGGCGAGTGCGACCTCTTGGACGGAACGCCCATTTTTGACCTCAAACCCTACGTCCCCGCGTACGATAGTTTTCCCGACGAGCGCGCCGGTTGGATCGAGGCAGTGGACGCGCTCATGGCTTCGCCGCCGCTGTTCAACGTGCAGTTTTCGCCGCTCGCCACCACACAAGCCGAGTGGTTGCGCGCCACTTGGCAGATCGATTTCTCACCGCGCCTCCAGGAATTGCTCGTCCGCGATCCTTCACCCCACCGCACTCGACGCATCCGCCGCCGGCAGGATGATTTATTTGAAATCGGCTGCGGCGCCTGGCGGGCGTTTTTCACCGTCAACGGACACCAAGTTACCGTCACCGCCCTCGACGCCGGTTTCCCGCTACGTTTTCTCACGGATCCAAAACGCGAAGGGCTGCCTGACGGCGCCGCTCAACTCGAGTTTCTCGCGCGGTGGCCCCAGCCGTAGCCCCTGCCCGTTTTTCAAGAACGCCGACTGATCATTGGCTTTCGTAGGCCATCCGCTTGCGGCCGCTCAACGCGCCTGCAAGCAGGCTCCCTCCGCCGAAAAGTCCCCGACGCGGAAAATTCTGTCACTCCGCCGCCGAGCTCACGACCGCAGCGCGTTTCACCTGGCTCCAACGCCAAGTATCCAGTTCCGGCCAACGCCCGACCTTGAGCCGAATCTCGATCACGTCACCCACCGCGAAATCATCTCGGTCGGTGCGGAGGATCCGATACCCCCAATGCGGAGCCCGCTTCGCATCATGCGGGCCCGAACTCAGACTCAGATCTGCATCCACCCGGGCCCGAAAATAGACCGCGTAGCCGTCGAGCCGGCCGGCATTCACGACCGTGCGCGTGAAGTTCAATTCCAGCGGGACATCCGCATCCCGCACCGTGTGCAGATCCACTGAGAGCACCGGCTCAGGCTCGCCGAGAAAGTGCTCCACGTAGTTCGGGTCGCAGCTCCGCAGGTGATAATAGCCCGGCTCTTGCGGCCGTTGCCGACCCAACGACGAATAGTCGAATCCGTGGACATCCAGTTCCCAAATAAAGGGCACGTGCCGGGTGTCGTTCAATTTCACCGGCTCGCAGTAGAGATCAAAACAGCTCGGTAAGATCAGCCCGCCGGGCTTCAGCAAGCGGTCGCGCAGGTCGCAAACATTCGCCACCATCGCTTCGTCGAAAAGGCAGTCACCCATCTGCTCATGCAAAATCACGTCGACCTTCTCCGTCGTCTCCAACTTCGAGCTGTGCAGCGCGATGAACTCCACGTTTTGAATCCCATTCTCCACGGCCAAGGTCTTCGCGTGACGCAAAATCTCCGAGTGATCCACCGCGTAGACGTGAGCCGCCCCACGCCGTGCGGCAAACGCGGCTAAAATCCCCGTGCCCGTCCCCAAGTCGATCACGCGGTCACCCGGTTGGATGTGCCGGGCGATCGCCGCGTGGTAGAAATTCATCCGCGGCCGGTCGGCCAACATCTTTTCCTGCTCATGAAAATTGGCGAAATACCAGCCGTTGAACTCCCGAAACCGCGCCTCCGGCGAATCATCGTCGGCCGGAAAAATCCACGCCGCCAAGGCGGGCCGCGCCAGTAACCACGTTCGCCCCCGACCCATCGCCCGCTGCCCCATGGAGCATAAGCCGACACTGTAACGCTGGAGAAAATTAAATAACATGTGATGTCGCGGAAACAGTCCCGCTGCATCCGACCCTGCCGATGCGGCCCGCAAGCGCAACCCCCGCTTGGCCCGGCAAAATAAACGCCTGCCGCCAGAGTTTTTGCGGGGCCGGCCCTAAAGATTGTTTGAATCCGTCGCCACCCCACTCATGTTACTTTAGTGGAAACCAAAGAATCTAAACTCTCATTCGAGGCCGCCCTCACGCAGCTCGAAGCGACCGTTGAGACGATGGAATCCGGCGATGTTCCTCTAGCCGACCTGCTCGCCAAATTTGAGCAGGGCACCAAGCTGCTTAAGGTCTGTGAATCCCGGCTGAAAGACGCGGAGCTCAAGATCGAACAGCTCAAAAAACAGAAGGATGGCGTCTCGTTTACGAAGTTTGAGACCACCGCCGAGTCCTGATTTTTTTAGATTTTCCGCCTTAGACCTGATGAACGTTCCTCCCGCCCGACTTCTCGAAACCATTCACGGCCCCGCCGACGTCAAAGCCCTTGCAGCCGGTCAACTCCCGCAGCTCGCGCAGGAGATTCGGGACGAAATCATCACCGTCACGGCCAAAAACGGCGGCCACGTCGGTCCCAACTTGGGCGTCGTCGAGCTCAGCATCGCGCTTCACCGGGTCTTTGACACACCCAACGACCAGTTTGTCTTCGACGTCGCCCACCAGGGCTACGTGCACAAGCTCCTCACCGGCCGCCAAGGTGCATTCTTCCGCGGTCTCCGCCAATCGGGCGGCACCAGCGGTTTTCTCTACCGCGCCGAGAGTCCGCACGACAGCTTCGGTGCCGGCCACGCCGGCACCGCCCTGAGCGCCGCCCTCGGCATGGCCACCGCCCGCGATTTGCGCGGAAGCTCCGAGCATGTCGTGGCGGTCTGCGGCGACGCTGCCTTCACCTGCGGTGTCACCCTCGAGGCGCTCAACAATATCGTCGGATCAACCAAGCGCCTGATCGTCGTCCTGAACGACAACGAATGGTCCATCGCCAAGAACGTCGGCGCTATCGCCACCTACCTTAACCGCCTCAGCACCAATTCCACTTACAACAAGCTGCACCACGACATCGAGGGCTTCTTCAAGAGCTTCCCCGCCGGCGAAAGCATGAACCGCGTTTATCATAAGTGGAAACGCGAGACGAAGGACTTCTTTGTCGAGTCGTCCCTGTTTGAAAAATTCGGCCTGCGCTATCTCGGGCCGGTGGATGGACACGACTTTGAGGCGCTGCAAAAGAACTTGGAATTCGCCCGGCACGCCGACGTACCCGTTCTCATTCACGTTCTCACCAAAAAGGGGCGTGGCCTCGAAGCCGCCCTCGCCCAGCCCGAGAAGTTTCACGGCCTTGGCTCTTTCGATCCCGTCACCGGTGAAAGCCGGTCCGTCCCGGGCGCGCCGCCCAACCTTCAGGACGTCTTCGGTCATGCCCTCGTTCGCTTTGCGAAAGCCAATCCAAAAGTTATCGGCATCACCGGTGCGATGCCCAGCGGCACGGGCCTTATCCATCTCGCCAAAGAAGTCCCGAAGCAATTCTTCGATGTCGGCATCGCCGAGGAACATGCCGTGCTCTTCGCCGCCGGCCTTGCCACCAAAGGCTTTCGCCCCGTCTGCGCCATCTACTCGACTTTTCTCCAGCGCGCCTACGACCAGGTGATCCATGACGTAGCCCTCCAGAATCTCCCGGTCACCTTTTGCATGGACCGCGCCGGACTTTCACCTGCTGACGGCCCGACCCACCACGGCCTTTTTGATATTTCCTACCTCCGCTGCATCCCGGGTGCGACCATCATGCAGCCAAAGGACGAAGACGAACTCGTGGACATGCTCCACACCAGCCTTCAGCTCCCAGGCCCCGGCTTTATCCGATACCCCCGAGGCGCCGGCACCGGCGTTAAGATCAAGGCCAAACCTGCCGCCCTCGCGGTCGGCCACGCCGAGGTCCTACGCGAAGGCTCCAATATCATGATTTGGGCACTCGGCCCCATGATCGCTGATGCGCTCGCGCTCGCCGAGCGTTTGGCCCGCGAGGAGCAACTCTCCGTCGGAGTGGTCAACCCCCGCTTCATCAAGCCCCTCGACCGCACGCTCCTGCTCAGCCAGGCGACCGTGGTCCCGCTCATCGTGACGATGGAAGACCACGTGCTCGCCGGAGGCTTTGGCAGCGCCGTGCTCGAGGCGTTGCAAGACGCCGAATGCTCCACCGCCGTTGAACGGATTGGTTGGCCCGACAAATTTATTGAACACGGTTCGAGCAACGGCGTCCTCCGCGCGTCTTATGGTCTCGCTCCGGGCGACATCCATCGGCAGGTGCTCGCCCGGTGGCGCAACCTGAGCGCCGAACCCGCCCACGCCGATCTCTGATCGTCCGGCCCGAGCGCAGGTCGGACCTCCGTTGCGGGAGGTCCGGGCAGCGGCCATAAAAAAGCCCCCGCGTCTTCGCGAGGGCTTGAGCCATCTGCCTCGAGGTCGCGCTTAGCTCCGCGACTTCACCAATCCGAGTGCCTTCTTGATATTCTGCACGCTCGGTAACGAAATACCCAAAGCCGCCGCGATCTCCGACCCAGATTTGCCGGCCTCGGCGAGGTTCTTAAGTTCGGCGCGGATTTCGTCGGTGATCTTGGCGCGTTTGCGCCGCTTGCCGCCTGCGGATTTCGCCGCTTTGCCGCCACGTTTTTTCTTCCGACCGCCCGTCGCCGCGGCGACCGCTTTGATGAACGCTTGAGCGGACTCGAAACCATATTTCGCCGGCAGCTCGGACAACTCTTTATCCAGCTGGCTTGCGATCGATTTTTCCAACGAAGCGACTTTAGCTTTGGTCGCCTCGAGCTCTTTAATTTTATCGGTAATCATTAATCCTTATTAAACGTTTCTATACGCTGCGTGCAAGCCTCTATATCTTTTAAATTATATGGTCATGGCGTGATAGCCACCATCCACAATAATCTCGGATCCTGTAATAAAGCTGCCCGCGCCATCGCCGGCGAGCAGTAAAGTGGCGCCAACCAGCTCACGCGCCTCACCGAAACGCTTCATCGGGGTGTGGCCCATGATCGAAGTCACCCGCTCGGGCGATAGAATCTTGCGATTCTGCTCCGCCGGAAAAAAACCGGGCACAATAGTATTCACCCGGACCCTTTGGGGTGCCCACTCGCGGGCTAGATTCTTTGAGAGATTGTGCACGGCCGCCTTCGTCGCGGAATAGGTAAACACCCGCGAAAGCGGCACCACGCCCGACATCGAACCGAGATTGATAATCGAACCGCCTTGGCCCCGCGCGACGAGATACTTGCCGAAAATCTGGCAGCCCAAAAATACGCCCTTCATATTGATTCGCACAATCCGGTCGAATTCATCCTCGGCGATTTCAAGAAAGGGCGTCGCGGAGTTCACACCCGCACCATTGACCACTATATCAACCTGGCCCGATCGCTGCAAAACCGTCTCGAGCAACTGCTCCAGCGCGGCTTTTTCGCTGGCCTCGGCCGAAACGAAATAGCCCTTTCCACCAACCGCGTAGATGCGTTCCAGCTTCGGCTTGGCTTTCTCCTCGTTTCGGCCCACGAGCACCACTTCGGCTCCGGCAGCCGCGAGGCCCTCGCCCATCGCGCCGCACAGTTCACCCGTGCCTCCGATGACGACCGCGACTTTGCCGCGAAGAGAAAAAAGCGAGTTTAGGAAATCCGTAGGCGTATTCATGGGCACATCATAAAGACGCCGGGCATTTTTCGAAATCAACGGCAAACCCCGCCGCACCCGCCGTTTCTCAAGTCAGCCGGAGACCAGCACGTGATTGGAATACTGAGTCGTATCGCCCGTGCGAATGATGCCGATCGCGCCCGGCACCCGGCGCTTTAACTCAACGTGCGGCTCCGATTTCACTTTGAGTCCGGCCCATGCAGCTTGGAACGCCGTCCGCGTGGCCCCGGTATTCTCACGAGCAAATTCCTTCGCCAGCCACACCTCGGTAAAATGGTGGTTTTCGCGCACCGCGGCTAAAACCTGCAAGATCGTCGGCACGCCGTCCACGAGCGAAAGATCCACCGTTTCGATACCGGGCCAAAAGGGAAATCCACGGTCCGCTATCACCAGGGAGTTCGTGTGCCGCACCCGCGCCAAAAGCGCCAAGAGTTGGGGATTCAGGAGGCCGCGTTTGATCATGTTGAAAGTAGTCACATCTACGCCCGATGCCCGCCGCGAATCCAGAACTAACTCAGGCACCGCGCCCTCTCCGGCTCTGGGTTGACGCCGCTTCGGTCGCGACGGAGCGTCCACCGCCCGCATTGCTTCTCACCATGACCAGGTCTTCTTCCTTTTTCCTTCCTGAAGTTTCTTCGGCTGAATTTGAACGCTACCTCGCCGGACTCCGCCACTTGGTGGATCAACCCTCGCCGTTCACTGCGCCCGACACGGTGACCGCGATCATGGACACGGTCCACCGTCGCATGACCCGCTCGCTCCCCAACTATCGCCATAACCGCGACGCCGCCGGCAACTTGATCTGCGTCCCGGCCGGGATCATCGCATCCGCGCCGATTCTCTATTTGAGCGCACACGTAGATACCGTTCCCGCCAACCCCTCAATCTGGACCAGTCCGTTTGCCCCGCATCCGGCCTTCGAAGACGAAAACCAACTCGTCGCCCAAGGGGTCAACGACTGCAAAGCCGGCGTCGCCACCCAACTCTGGCTCGCCGAGCTTGCCGCGGGCGGTGCCTTGGACCTTCAAAACATCGTCTTCACCTTTACCTTCAAAGAAGAGGGCTCTGGTCCCAAAACGGGCACTGCTTTGGGCGAGGCCTTTGGCTCCGGCCTGCCTGCGCCCGCTCCCGGGAGCACCTTGCTGGTATTGGAGAACACGATTCGCTCCGACTCGCCCTACCTGCCGTTGGTTTATGCCGCCGAAAACAGCAGCTATACGATCCGGCTTACAGGCCCACGTGTCGCCCTTCGCGCCGCCCAGCTCGCCTTAGCCCATTGGCGCCCGGTTGCGATCACGCCCATCATTGCACCGCTTTCCGACTGGGTGTGGACCGATCATCCGCCGCAGGGCCACGTCTGCACCGCACCGCCCGACAAAAATCCTCTCCTCGCCGCCCTCCTCGCCGCGGACCGTTTCACCTTACTCAGCGCCGGCGACGAACGGTCTCACGGCACTGTTCCCTCGTCCATCGGCCTCGCCCATGGTTCCACGCCAGATGCGGCCCATCGACTCACGCTCACCAAACGCGGCAACTTTCCGCTCGCCGCAACCCTCGCCGAGCTCGCGCCCTACGACTACACCCCGGTGAAGCCCCTCGCTCAATCCGTGGGCTTTGACGTCACCGAACGCTGCGCCTCATCCCCCGTCGGCGCGGCCTTCCTCGCCGCGGCCGACACCGGCGCGGTCGCCTTTGATCGCAACCCCGGCGCATCCGATGCCACCATCATCACCTCGGCGCTCACCCCTGCTTATCGGGAGATTCTGCTGCCACTGGTCTGCGGTCCAGGAACCCGCTCCCAACGCACGGCGCGGCCGCCCCGGTTTACCCACGGCCCGAACGAGACCTTTGTAAAACCCGCCGGCCGCCGCGCCCTCGCCACGCTGCTTGCGGTCCTCACTCGCGCCGGACACGTCACACCTGCTCCGGCCATACGCCGTGACCGCGGTAGTTCGCCCACAATCCCGCCGTCCGCTCATTCCGCCTGAACCCCACCGCCGCGATTCCCACGATCACGCCGCCCGCCCGTTCGATCAAAGCAATCGCCGCCCGCGCCTGCGCCCCGGTCTCGATCCAGTCATCCGCCAACAGCACTCGGGTGCCCGCCGGAAACGGATTTAAGCGCAGCTCGAGAATCTTCTCTTTGCCCTGGTAATCCACCGCCGATTCGCGGTCATGCCGCACGGGCAGTTTCCCACCTTTCCGAATCGGCAAAAATCCCGCGTCCAGTTTCAACGCCATCGCCGTGCCCAAAATAAATCCCAGCGCGTCAAGGCCCGCCACGAGTTGCACCCGCTCGCGCTCAAACGGTCGCACAAGATCCTCGACCAACCGCGCAAACGCCGCCGGCTGCGCAAAAATCGGCGTCACATCCGAGCGTTTGTAGAGCGTACGGCTCCGGTCGATCAGCGGGAGATAGTCCATCGTTAGGCCAGACGGTGCCCGGCGTCCCGGTCGCAACGCCACTCTTTTTCGCCGAAGCGATCATCGCAAAAACAGGCCGCCTCACGTCCCTCGGTGGCAGCTGCGCGCTTTCTCCGCCGAGCTCGCCTGTCTCCGGTTAGAACCACATCAGTCCACCCCACAAAAAAGCCGGCTTCACGAGGCCGGCCGGCTCAGAAATAAATCAAGGAGCGAATCACACCGCCGACTCCCCGCGCTCGTCGGTCCGAATCCGAACCACATCTTCAAGTGGGAGGACAAATACCTTACCATCGCCGATTTTCCCGGTCTTCGCCGATTTTACCACCGCGTCGACGGCCTTGGCCGCCATGTCATCCGCCACCGCAATCTCGATCTTTACCTTCGGGAGAAAGTCCACGGTGTATTCGCTGCCGCGATAAATCTCGGTGTGCCCTTTCTGGCGGCCGAAGCCTTTGACTTCGGTCACAGTCATTCCCTCGATGCCGGCCTCGGCGAGGGCTTCTTTTACCTCTTCCAGTTTGAACGGCTTGATGATGGCGATGATGAGTTTCATGCAGGTTTTGTTCGAGATCGGCTTTGGTTAGGGCTGAGGGGATTTCAGCGCAAGCCCGCGTTGACCGCGAGCTGGTCGCCGAAGTGATGGTTTGGACGGATGGCTGACGCAGGTAACATCGTGACTTCGCTGCGCGCGCTTTCGAGCGCTGCTCGGTCCCTCACTACTAAGCAGAGGGTATGCCAATGAAACCAAATAACCTGCCGGAGCCTCACTCGGGCATCACAGTCGCGATGTGGAGTTCCTTCAATTGCTTGGCGGTCACCGGCGTCGGGCTCTGGGCCATGAGGTCCTGCCCTTTTTGAGTCTTCGGGAAAGCGATCACGTCGCGAATACTCGTCGTGCCGCACAGCAGCGCGCACATGCGGTCGAGCCCGAAGGCGATACCGCCATGGGGCGGCGCGCCGTAGGTGAACGCCTTCAACATGTAGCCGAACCGGCTCTCCACCACATCCGCCGGGATCTTGAGCACGT
>NSIG01000041.1 GCA_002737275.1 Opitutia bacterium | reverse complement strand
CTCGACGCCAACAAGCCCGTCTTCGACCGCGCGCGCTTTGCCGTGGATCTGTCGACGAGCTATGGCTTCCGCCTCTTCCGCGACCGCGTGCGCGCCAAGGTGCAGCTCAACGTTCGCGACGTGCTCGAAAACGGCCGCCTCCAAAAAGTTGCCATCAACCCCGACGGCTCTACCTATGCCTTTCGCATCATCGATCCGCGTCAGATTATCTTGAGCACCTCGTTTGACCTCTAGCCGCCTTCGTTCTCGCCACCTTAAGTCCCCGTGAAAATTCTTCCCCCGCTCGCCGTGTCTTGGCTGCTCTCATTTGCGGCGGCTTTCGCCCCAACCGCCAATGCCGCAGCCGAACGCACCAAACCCAACATCCTCATCATCGTCGCCGACGACCTCGGTTACGGCGAACTGGGCAGCCAGGGCTTTACCTCGGAAATCCCCACCCCCCACCTCGACAGCATCGCGCGGAACGGCGTGCGCTTCACGAGCGGTTACGTCAGCGGTCCCTATTGCAGCCCGACGCGCGCCGGCCTTTTGACCGGCCGTTACCAACAGCGCTTCGGTCACGAGCTCAACCCCAGCACCGCCCAACGCACGCCGCCTAACGTCGGTCTGCCGATTTCCGAAACCACCCTCGGCCACCGCTTCAAAGCCGCCGGCTACAAGACCGGCTGGATCGGAAAATCGCACCTCGGCTACGCACCGCAGTTTCATCCGCTCAAGCGCGGGTTCGATGAATTCTTCGGCTTTCTCGGCGGCATGCACGACTTCCTCGACGCCGACGCCGACGCGGCTAATCCCATTCTCCGCGGCACCGAGCGGATCACTTCTCTCGACTACCTCACCGACGCCCTGGGTCGCGAGGCCGCCGCGTTTATCGACAAACACAAGGCCTCCCCGTGGCTCTGCTACCTCGCCTTCAACGCCGTCCACGCGCCGCTTCAAGCGACCGAAAAATACCTCGACCGCTTTGCGCACATCGCGGACCCGAAGCGTCGTGCCTACGCTGCGCTCCAGTCCGCGATGGACGATGCGGTCGGCGTCGTTCTCGCCAAACTGCGCGAACACGGCCTCGAGCGCGACACCCTCGTCGTCTTCCTCAGTGACAACGGCGGACCGACCCCGAGCACCACCTCGGGCAACGGTCCGCTCCGCGGCTTCAAATCGCAGGCGTGGGAAGGCGGTATTCGCGTGCCGTTTATGCTGCAATGGCCCGGCACCATCCCCGCTCGTCAAGTCGAGGACCGCCCCGTGATCCAGCTCGACGTGCTGCCCACCGCGCTCGCCGCCGCGGGGGTCGCGGTGAAGCCCGAGTGGAAACTCGACGGGGTCAACCTGCTGCCGTTCCTGACCGGCAAAGACGCGAGCGCTCCTCACGCCGCGCTCTACTGGCGTTTCGGTCCACAGTTGGCGCTACGCAAAGGGGAATGGAAGATCCTCAAAGCCCCCGGCGCGGGCGTTGACCCGTTGAAGCCGCGCGAGGGCAACGCAAATTCCACTGGCGTCCACCTCTACAATTTACGCGAAGATCTCGGCGAAAAGACCAACCTCGCCGACCGTCACCCGGAGAAACTCCGGGAACTCGTCGCGGAGTGGGAGCGCATCAATGAAGGGATGATTCCTCCGCTCTGGTTCGATGGCCCCGCCGAAAGAGGCACGTCCGACAAGTCCGGACAGAAAAAATCGCCGGAATAATCCAACCCTCACGCGGAACGATACGTCACCCGCGTACAACTACGGGGAGGGTCGCCCGATCTTCAGATTCTTCACCACCAGGTGGCTACGCACCGTGCGGATCGCAAACCAGCCGGCGGTGAGCGGCGCGGGATCAGTAAACGAAAAAATCAACTCCCCGTCCCGGTAAAACTCCGCCCGTCCTTCGCGGGCCACGAGCCGGATGCGGTAGGTGCGGTTGGGCTCCAATAGGAATTTTTTTTCGCTCAAATCATGCTCCGGCAAAAGCGGCCGGGTCGCCGTGCCATCGTAACGGCGGAAGCGCGTCGTCGCGTTGTTGTTCCCGCCGTAGCCCACGTAGTAGGTCAGCAGCGAATCGTAGTCCGGAAACTTCCCCGTGCGCGCCTGGCCCGCCGCAAACGGAGCCGCCGCCGAGCGCGGATCCTGCGCCATCCAAAAACAATTCAGGTCCGACAGCCGGTCTGTCTTTCCGCCCGCCATCACCACGGTCGCGTCGTAGCTGATCTCCACCGGCGCGACCAATCGCTCCGACCACCAAGCGGTGCAACCGCCCGTGTCTTTAATCACGAGCTCACCCGCGCGTTGCACCGCCGTGCCGGGAGCAACCTGCTCGATCTTCCACTCCGGCTTGGGCTCCGCGCCGGGCTTTGCGGCCAAGAAAGAAAACAACGCCAGACCAAGTGCGTTTCGAAGTTTCATCGCTCGAGCGCAGCACAATCGCCGCGATCAATCCAGTCTGCGGTTTGCTCCGCCCTGCCCGGCTTTAAATTTGCCCCGCCGCTTCCGCCCGAATCGTCGGCCCGCCCACCCAACGCCCTCGCACCATGATCTTGCGGGGGTCAGCCGGCTGACCGCGCTCACCCCGCTGAATCTGCGCGATAATCGTTTCCGCCGCGACCTCGCCTTGCAATTCGAGCCGCAGATCGAGACCCGCGCAGGCGCGTTTGCGCTCGGTCCAGCTCAGGTTGAAAAAAGCCGTGTCCTCCGGCACGCGGATCCCGGCTCTTTGCAGCCAACCCAACGCTTCGTCCATGTGCCCGACGACCACATCGGGCCGATGCGTTTGGTGCCAGCGCTTAAAGAGCGTCTCGTCGATCTCGTCCTCAATCAGCATCGGCACTTTGCCAATTCGCCCCGAATACCCTTGGTAAGACGAGAACGCCGCCGACCACTTGTGGCGAATCCGCTGATCCTTGAACTTGGTCAAAAAGAGCCCGACCCGCCGATAGCCCAGGCCTTTTAGCCGTTCGAGTGCACCCGTCAGGGTGCCGAAGTGGTCCAGACACACCGTGTGCAAAGACGGTTCCGGCTGGCCATAGTCGATCTCTACGGTGGCAAACGCTTCCGTCGGAAAACCGACCGGCAGGCCCGTTGGTTCGGCGAACAAAAAAATCACCCCCTGCACGCCTCGCGCCCGCAACATCCGACCGTAACCCGCCGCGTCTAGGCCGTCCCGGCCGAAGCTGAATTCGTAGAGCTTGAACCCCAATTCTGTCGCCCGCGTGACCGCTCCGGCGATACAACGACGTTGCGCCGGCAGCAGTTTCGGCTGCGCGGCCGACGGTACATGGATCACCGCCAGATTGCCCAAAAACCGCTCCGTCCGACCGGTGCGCAAGTGCGACATCAGTTTCCCCACCAGTTCGTTGCGCTGGTAGCCGTATTTCGCCGCCGCCGCCTCAATCTTCGCCCGCACTTCCGCCCGCACCGCCGGGTGTCCCGACAACGCCCTCGAAACCGTCGAGGTCGAAACGCCGCACACCTCGGCCAATGAACTGAGGGAAGCCTTTGCCATCGTCATGCAACTCTTGCATCACACCGCACCTGACACGAGCGAAAACCTGTCCCATCTTCTTCCGATCAAAAGCAGCACCACGCTGCCCCGACGCTCAACCCCGAGCCCATCACCGACTATGGCCTATTGTCCTACCACATCCTGCCGCCCGCGCTTGAGCGCAGCTGCCGCTGCGCTCCTGTTTGCGACTCAGCTCATCGCCCAGACGACGCCGGTCCAACCAAGTCCCAGCACCCCGCGCGTGCCGGCACCGGAGGAGACTATCATCCTTTCGCCGTTCTCCGTCGCCTCCGACGCCGACCGCGGCTATCAGGCGCTCAACACCCTTTCAGGCACCCGCCTCAACTCCAAACTCGAAGACCTCGGCGCCTCCATTACGGTCGTCACGAAGCAACAGATGCTCGATACCGCCGTCCTCGATATCAACGACGTCTTCCGTTACGAAGCCAGCACCGAGGGCACCGATAATTTCACCACCTTCAATCGCAACCGCTCCGGCGGCGTCAACGATCAGGTGCAGTCGAATCCTCAACAGTCCAACCGTATCCGCGGCATCAGCACTGCCGGCCAGAGCGCGGGCGGCGCCAACACCGCCTTCGGTAATTTCCGGAGCAACAACTCCATCCCGTTCGATCTTTACAATGTCGCGGCCATCGAGATTTCCCGCGGCCCCAATTCCAATCTCTTTGGCCTCGGCGCCGCCTCCGGCTCGGTCAACGTTGTCCCCACTCAGGCCAATCCGGATCGCGTGACCGCCAGCGCATCGCTCCGCTTCGACGACTTGGGCGGCCACCGGGAGAGCCTCAACTTTAACCAACCCATCATTCGCGGCAAACTCGCCCTCCGCGTCGCCGCCGTGCAGGAAAGCAAAGGCTTCACCCGCCAGCCCGCCTCCGAGCGGATTCATCGCGAGTTCGGCACGATCCTCGCCCGCCCGTTCAAGAACACCCAAATCCGCCTCACCGCGGAGGCCTACAACAACGAATATCGCCGGCCCAACTCGATCACACCCCGCGATACCACGACCGAATGGAGGGCCCAGGGCAGCCCAACCTGGGACCCTGCCACGCAAGTCGTGACCTTCGCCAACGGCAGTAAGACCGCCGCCATCACCAACGACGCCCTGCTACCCTTCGGGCTCATCGGCGGCTACAACGGCATCTACAGCCGCCCCGGCGCCTACATCGATAATAGCAACATCGTAAACTTCTCCGTCCAGCGCACCAATAACTCCGTCACCACCGCCAATCCCACGAATCCGTTCTCGGGCGGCAATAGCACGCTGCGCTACCTCCAGAGCGGCACCACCATCCAACGCAACCGCGATATCCTTGGGCCGATCGGTCTGCCTCTGTATCTGCTTCCCGGGACCAACGACAAATCCATCTACGATTGGTCTTCGATCAACGCCGTCGCCCCCAACAACGGCGTCGATAAAGCTGGAACCTACAGCGCCGAAATCGAGCAGGTTGTTCTCAACACCCGGAGCCACTTGGTCGCCATCAAGGCCGGCGCATTCTACCAAAAATACGAGAGAGACGAGAACGGCGCGATCGATAACCTTGAGTCCGTCATCTACGTCGATGTGAACGAAAGGAATCTTGATGGTAGCCCCAACCCTTACTTCAAGCGGCCCTACATTCAAGCCACGGCGCCTAACCGCACTCGGCGCCCCCAAACCATCGACATCCAATCGGCCGATCTCGCCTATCAGTTCACGCCCAACAATCTCCCCCGTTGGCTTTCGTGGATCGGCCAGCAGCGCTTGGGCTCACACGCCGAAGTAGACCGCGGCGACAGCACGGGCTTCACTTCGGCTCAACGGGTGACCTCGAATCACCCATGGATCACGCCGACCAACCGCATCAATACCCAAGGTATCGCCCAGCGCTATCTCCTCGGCGACAATGTCGGTCAAAACATGGACTACGGCCCCTCGTTCCTCAATAGTCTCGATGGCACTTATCCGCTCACCTGGTTCGACAATCGCAACGGGGTTTGGCTCAAGGAGCCGGTCACCGTCTCCTCCCAGTTGAATAACGGCCAAGGCGCGCGCCAACGCACCGAGACTCGCACGGTCAACGCCACCGCCCAGAGCTTCTTCTTCAACGACCGACTGGTGACCACCGTCGGCTTCCGTCGCGATCGGCAGCGTTCCCGCACCAGCGCCGGTGCTTTCGTGAACCCTGCGACCGGTCTCGCCGATCTTTCCAATACCAACATTTTTGGCCCCGCCCAAGGCTTCGTCTCGCCCTCCGGCACGGTCATCAATCTGCCCGGTTGGGTCGAACAAGACGGCGACACCAAGACCTACGGTGCCGTGCTCAAGGCCACCAAATGGCTGAACTTCCATTTCAACAAATCGGACAGCTTCGCCCCTCAGGTCGTCCGCCAATCGGTCGGTCTCGGGAATGTTCCGAATCCTCGCGGCTTCGCCACCGAATGGGGCATAAGCGTCTCGGCCCTCCAAGGAAAACTCAATGTCCGCATCAACCGTTTTCAGACGAAGGAACTCAACTCCCGCGGCAGCGAAGTCGGGACACTCGGCAACCGCTACATTGACATGGAGGGCCGCCCCGACGGTTCGAACAACATTCAGCAAGCGTCGTTCCGCTTCTTTGCCACCAACATTGCCCGCGGTCGATTGATCGCTTCGGGCATCGCCAACCCGACCGACGCCCAACTCTTCCCCGTCGTGGCATCGCTGATGGCGCCCTACGGAGCCGACAAGGCCAAGAACGAGGAGTGGCTCACTCGCCTCATCTTCTCGGGCCCCAGCCAACCTCAGACCGTCGGCACCACCGACGTTTCCTCCAAGGGCTACGAATTCGAGGCCACCTACAATCCCACGCGCAACTGGCGCATGAAGTTCACCGGCTCGCAGACCCAAGCCCAAGACGATCGCGTCTCGCCCGAGATTTATGATTGGTGGCAGACGCGCATCCCCGTGTGGACCTCCCTTCGTAGCGACATCACGCCCGGCGACGGGCGGGGCCCCCTTTGGTGGAATACCCTTCCCCCAAACGAAACGCGCACGCCTGAGACCCGTTACATCGGCGACCAATACGGCCCCTACTGGGCCGCCGCGACCAACGCCGGCCGCCCTCGCTCCCAGATCCGCGAGTTCCGCGCCACCGGCCTCACCAACTACGATTTCACCTCCGGCCGCCTGAAGGATTTCAACATCGGCGGTGCGTTCCGTTGGGAAAGCAAAGCCTCCATCGGCTTCGGTGCCGCCGCGCCCGAGACCAGCGGGCCTTACCAAGGCACCGTTCTGTTCCTCGACAACAACAAGCCCTACTGGGACAAGGCCCGTTACTACTTCGACATTTCCGCCGGCTACAAATTCAAACTCTGGGGCGACAAGATCCGCGCCAAGGCCCAGCTCAACGTGCGCGACATTCTCGAGGACGGCCGCCTCCAAGCCGTCGGCGTCAACCCCGATGGTAAGCCCTTCGCGTATCGCATCATCAACCCGCGTCAGTTCATTTTCAGCATGACGTTCGATTTGTGATTCATCCGGCGGCGACCCACGATTCCAGCAAATCACGCCGCTAATTTTTTGCGTGACGAACATTACTCCCGCGCACTCCATTTCCCTATTATGCTAAAGTTTACAATTCGATCTACTCGCTTAAATCAAACGCTCTTCGCTGCAGCTGCTCTGCTGCTCGTCTCAACGCTTTCAGCCCAAGTCGCCCCTCCCCCCTCCAAGCCAGCACCGGTAAAACCGGTTGCCGACACGATCCAGACGCCAAAAAAAGACGACGAGGCCATCGTGCTCTCGCCGTTTCAAGTCATCTCCGACGACCGCGGCTACCAAGCCGCGAATACAATGTCCGGGACCCGCCTGAACACAAAATTGGAAGACGTTTTCGCGTCTATTACCGTGGTCACAAAGCAGCAGATGATCGACACTGCGGTCCTTGATATGAACGACGTGTTCAAATACGAGGCGAGCACCGAGGGCACCGCCACGTTCACCTTAATTTCCAAGGATCAAAACGGTCGGGTTTCAGATAAGACCGCGAGTGACCCACAACGGGCCAATCGAATTCGCGGCCTTTCCGGCGGCCTCGGCAGCTCAGTCGGCGCCAACAGTGGCGGCGTCAATACCGCCTTTGGTAATTTCCAAAGCAATGGGAGCATCCCTTTTGATTTGTACAACGTTCAGGCGGTTGAAATCTCCCGTGGACCCAATTCGAGCCTGTTCGGTATCGGTCAACCCAATGGCACGGTGAATGTTGTGCCCACCCAAGCTAATTTGCAACGCTTTGCTTTCAGCGCGACGCTCCGCGCCGATAGTTGGAGCGGCCATCGCGTCAGCATAAATTTAAATCAACCAATTTTGAAAGGTAAGCTCGCCCTCCGAATCGCCGCCGTGAATGAAGAAAAGGGTTTTACCCTTAGACCCGCGAGTGAGCGCATCCACCGGGAGTTCGCGACTTTGCTCGCCCAACCTTTTAAAAACACAACCTTCCGTGTTGCTGCCGAGCAGTACAACAACACCAACCGGCGCCCAGGCTCGGTCACCCCTCTGGAAACGATTTCAACGTGGAAAGAAAACGGTAGTCCGGCTTGGGATCCAACTACGCGGATTGTGACCTATAAGGACGGTCGCACCCTTGGCCCGATCGCAACCAACGTTGAGGGGGGGCTACCGTCAGCCGGAGGCTTACCGTTTGGGCTCGGCACAGTCGACACCGGTAAACCCGGTTTATGGTTTGGGCAAAACGGTCCCGAGTTCTTCACGGTTCAACGCACCGGTAATCCGACCACGGGTTTGCCCTCGCCGTACACCACAAATTCCGAATTGCGCTACCTGTCCTCCGGCGGATTTACCCAGCGCTTCACTGGAATTACCGGAGCGCTTGGATTGCCCCTTTACGCCCCCGCCCGCATCGGCGACCGATCAGTTTACGATTGGTCTGAAATTAATGTCGTCTCCGCCAATCACGAATTAAGCTCGGCTAAAACCGTAAGCGCGGAACTGGAACAGGTCGTTCTCAACACCTCAACCCAACTCATTGCCGCTCGCGCCGGTTGGTTCCGCCAAGAGTTTGAAAACGAACGCTCAAACTGGCTCGACAGCAACATTACGATAAATCTCGACGTCAATACCAAGCTCCTCGACGGCCGGCCCAATCCTTTTTATCTGCGGCCTTACGTCGAAAGCGGCTCTCCGAATCCTGGCTCTCTAATCAGCGTAAACGATATTCAAAACGCCGATCTGACTTATCAGTACACTCCGCAAGCTTGGCCAAAGTGGCTTTCGTGGATCGGTCAGCAGCGCTTGGCCGGACACGCCGAAGTTAATCGTCAGGACGCGACGTCTTGGAATATTGCCCCTTACTTTTCCGACTTGTCGCAAGTGGGCTGGCTGGGGCAAACCGCGGCGAATTACACTTCGCGACCTGAAATCGCTCACCGCTTTTATTTAGGTGCAGCCAGCACTAATCCCCGCGTCCAATACGGCGCTTTACCAATCGACGACGTTGCCGGGACCTATCCTTTCGTGTGGTACGATAACAACCGGCAGCAGTGGCTCAACACTCCTCTTGCGATACGCCGCCTCGAACAATCCGGCAATCACAGCCGAAACCGGACCGAACTGCGTTCGCTAAGCTTCAGCGAGCAAGGTTTCTTTTTTGGTGATCGTTTAGTTGCCACGGTCGGGTACCGCAAAGACCGCCAGCGCCAACGTAATAGCTCTGGGACCGTAATCGATCCAGCAACCGGCTTGGTTAACTACACTCCGAATTCTCTGTTTCCTAACCCTTGGTTTGAATCAAAAGGTGAAACTAAGACTTACGGTGCGGTCTTGAAAGCAACGAAATGGCTAAGCTTTAGCGGGGGCTACTCAGACAGCACCAACCCCCGTCCGGTTTTCTATGATCTCGCTACTTTTACCCCCGTCGAAAACCCGCGCGGCTTCACGAAAGAATTTGGCCTTAATTTCAACCTCCTTGAGGGGAAATTATACGTAAAAATTAATCGCTTCACCACGAAAACCTTAGGCGATCAAGGCACCGGCATTCGTACGCTTGGTAATCGCACTTTAGACGCACTGCTTGGACGCAATGGAGGTAATAATCGGCCCGGCGGATCAACCCTCCGTTATTTCGCGGAGGAAACCGTCGCTGAGCGGTTTCGCGCGCAGAACATTACGCCCACTGCGCAACAGTCGTTCGACGCCGTTGCTAAATTTATGAAAGTGTCCCCTGAGTACTTAACTGTACTCATGCGAGATTCTGGCAATCGAATCAACACCGTCGATTCCTGCGATACTTCTTCCCGCGGCTACGAATTGGAAATGACCTATAATCCTAGCCGAAATTGGCGATTGAAATTGACCGGTTCCAAATCGGATGCGCGTGACGATCGCATCGGAACCAACATTTATGATTTTTGGCTAAACAATGTGCCTTTTTGGTCGAGTCTGCGCTACGACAGCGTGCCTGGGAACGGCGACGGTCGGGGGCCTTTGTGGTGGTCCACCCAAATCAATACAGTCTTCAACACTTACTTGCCGAATGCTTCGCTGGGCGCAAACACTGACGGGACGATTTGGGCGAACCGTCTTTACACGACCGAGTACATCGCCACCTACCAAAATTTGGCCTCAAATGTTGGTAAACCGCGATCTCAGATGCGCGAATATCGTTTCGCCGGTATTACCAACTACGACTTCACTCGCGGCCCGCTTAAAAATTTTAACGTCGGCGGCGCCGTTCGGTGGGAAAGCAAAGCAGCGATCGGCTTCTTGGCCGGTCCAGTCGAGACCAGCGGTCCTTTTCAGGGCGCAGTCTTGACCCTCGACAACAATAAGCCCGTTTTCGATCAAGCTAGAGCGTATTTCGATTTTTCTGCTGGCTATCGTTTCAAACTTTTTAAGGAAAAGATCACGTCCAAACTTCAACTTAACGTTCAAGATGCGTTCGAAGACGGACGCTTACAAGCCGTTGCCGTAAATCCCGACGGTCGGCCCTACGCGTATCGCATCGTAAATCCCCGGCGGTTTGTCCTCACCCTTACCTTTGATCTTTGATCAAAGCGGCGTCTGACCTGCTCCACTAAATGACCCTTGCAGCGCGCGCCTCTTTTGGCGCGCTTTTTTTCAAAATCCCGACATGAAATGAACCGTCGGACTTTTCTTGTTACCTCAGTCATCGCCACCGCCGCCCGCACGATAAACGCTCGAGCTGCTTCGCCCTCTGCCCTCGCCCCCGCGAGTGAACTCCTGCGCGAAATCATCCGCGCCAACGATGCCCAGATTCCCGCCCTCCTCGCCCGCCAGGAGCGCCGCGCCGGTCACCGCTGGATCGGCGGCCTCACGAACAACTACGGCCTCTACACCGTTCAAGATACCTCCGGCTTTATCTCCGCGCTCAGCTGCGCCGCTTGCGCCCCCGACTCAAAATATTTCAACTCAGCCGAGCTCGTCGAGCCCCTCCGCCGCGCCTTCGCCTACCTGCTCGTCGCCCAACACGCCGACGGCACCGTCGACTACTACGCGACCAACTTCCACTCCAACCCCGATACGGCGTTCGTCATCGAGGTCGTAAGTCCCGCCTACGTTCTCCTGCGCGCCAGCAAGAATCCCGCCCTCGCCGCCGCCGCCATCGACCTCGGCACCTTTATCAAACGCGGCGGCGACGGCCTTAGCACCGGCGGCCTCCATACGCCTAACCACCGCTGGGTCGTCTGTGCCGCCCTTTCTTGGACCCATTCTTTCTTCCCGGACGCGCGCTACGTCGCCCGCATCGATCAATGGCTCGCCGAAACCATCGACCTCGATCCCGACGGGCAATACACGGAAAAATCTACCGCGGGTTACTCCCCCATCGTGGATCGCGCGCTCATCACTGTCGCCCGGCTCCTCAACCGCCCCGCCCTGCTCGAGCCCGTGCGCCGCAACCTCGAGATGACGCTCTACTACGTGCAACCCGATGGCGAGGTCGTCACCGAGGCCTCGCGTCGTCAGGACCGCGCCACCCGTAGCAACATGGCGCGCTACTACCTTTCTTATCGCACCCTCGCTCTTCACGACGGCAACGGCCGCTTCGCCGCCATGGCCCGCCAGATCGAGCGCACCGCACGCACCCAGATCGGCGAACTCGCCGCCTTTCTCACCGAGCCCGCCCTCCTCTGCGACCTCCCTGCCGACGCCCCGTTGCCCACCGACTACGCGAAACATTTCGCCTACTCGAACCTCGCCCGCATCCGTCGCGGCGCTCGCAGCGGCACCATTCTCGCCAACAACACCACGCTCTTCTCCTTCCGCCACGGCGCCGCCGCGCTCGAGGCCGTGCGTTTCGCGAGCTCCTTTTTTGGCAAAGGCCAGTTCAACGCAGAGCTGCTCGAGGTTCGTGACGGCCGCTACGTCCTCCGCCAGAAACTCGAAGGCCCTTATTTTCAGCCCCTCACCGCCGCGCAAATCGCCACTGGCGATCACACCAAGATGGCGCCCAACGGCACCCTCGCCAACGACAGCCGCGCGGCCCGAGCCCGCAGCGAAGTCCAAACCCAAGAAGCCGTCGTCACCGTCACCGAGACCGGCGGAAAATTCTCGTTGGAAATCTCCGTCGGCGGCACCGACCACGTGCCCGTTTCCATCGAACTCGCCTTCCGCGCCGGCGGCAAACTCACCGGCGTCGAACCCATCGCCGACGCGACCGATGCCTTCCTCCTAAAATCCGGCACCGGCCGCTACACGGTTGGCGACGACACGATCGAATTCGGTCCCGGCCGCGTTGAGCACACCTATACACAGGTCCGCGGCGCGCTCCCAAAATGGGACGGCCTCAGCGTCTACCTCACCGGCCTCACCCCCTTCAAAACCACCCTCACCATCGGCTAACGATGCAGTCGCTGCTCCTCGCCGCCCTCGCCTGTTGCTTGGTCATTCCCGCATTTTCCGCCGCGCCCACTGCGGCGCGCGCGCCTCTCCGTGAATTTGATGTTCTCCGCGCCTTTCCGCCCGGTCGACTCGCTGCCCTGAGCGCCAGCGATGTTCCCGACGCCAAAGGATTAACGGGGAACAACCGCGCCCACGGCCGCTGGATTGAATCCGGCCCCCAGCGCGGCAGTTGCCGGGGTGTCATCGCCGCCGTCGTTGCCGGTAACCTCGTGGCCGCCGACAACGCGTGGCGCGGCATAGATACCACGTTCGCCCAGCAACGCGAAGACGGCGGCTTCATCGCCAACCCGCAGGCCAACGGCAAAGCGTCCACCGCCTTCAACGCCAACGTCGAGACCGCCTACTTCTTCCTCCAAGAACTTGGCCGCGCCCTGCTCGTGATCCGCCAGTCACCGCACGAGGCCCACTTCAAAGCCCGCATCGATGCGCTCCTGCCCAAGCTCCGCCGTGCCGCCGACTACATCAACCGCGGTTTCGACACGATCATCCCCAAGGTCGGCCACTCGGTAAACCGCGTCATCATCGCCGCAAAAGCCTTCGGCACCTGCGGCGTCGTGCTCGGCGACGAAAAACTCATCGCCCGTTCGCGCCAGCTCATCGCGCACGCGATCTCCCTGCGCGACCAAGAGGGCGTCTTCATCGAAAATGGCGGCCGCGACTCCAGCTACAACGTGGTCTCGATTCTCTTCGGCTCCACCCTCGCGCTTCACGTGGCGCTACCCGAATTCGAGGCCGTGTTTCCCGCTGCTGTCGCGTGGCAACTCACCCGCATCCTCCCGACCGGCGAAGTGGACGTAAAAGGCAACACCCGCACCGGTGTCGGCAAAGAGGCCAACGCCTTTGGCTCGGCCAAAACGGTAAACTACAAAGAAGTCATTTTTGCGCTCACGCTTTTCGGAGTAATTCATCGGGACCAAGCCGCCTTGGCTGCCGCCGACCGGGTCTTCGCCTATTCCGAGCGCACCGGCCAGACCACCCAATGAGCCTACGCCTCATTGTTCTCCTGCTGGTCTGCCTGAGCGCCTGCGCGGCGGTGCCGCCCAACATCATCTACATCCTCGCCGACGATCTCGGGCTTGGGGACGTCTCCACCTACAACCCCAAGAGTGCATGGAAGACGCCGCACCTCGATCGCCTCGCCCGCGAGGGCATGCGCTTTGATGCCGCCCACTCCACCTCGTCGCTTTGCACCCCGAGTCGTTACGCGCTTCTCACCGGTCGCTACGCCTGGCGCGGAAAACTCAAGCAGGGCGTGCTCCAAGGCTACCACCCCGCGCTCATCGAACCCGGCCGCGTCACCGTCGCCGCTTTTCTCCAAAAACACGGCTACACCACCGCCGT
Source organism: Opitutia bacterium (assembly GCA_002737275.1). GTDB lineage: Bacteria > Verrucomicrobiota > Verrucomicrobiia > Opitutales > Opitutaceae > Tous-C4FEB. The sequence continues at coordinate 16,364 of NSIG01000041.1, read as the reverse complement.
CTTCGGCAAGTGGCACCTCGGTCTCGATTGGGCCCGCAACGGTCACGCCCTCGAAAACGTCGATTTTGCCCGCCCGTTTGCCGCCGGCCCCACCACCCACGGCTTTGATCGTTTTTTCGGGATCAGCGCTTCCCTCGATATGCCGCCCTACGTCTGGCTCGACCAAGACCGCGCCACCTCAATTCCCACCGCGACCATCGCCGACAGCCCCGTGCCTAAGCTCTGGCGCGGCGGCCCAATCGGCGCGGATTTCAAAATGGAAGAGGTCCAGCCGCGCCTGATCGAAAAGTCCGTTTCATTCATCGCCGAGCGTGCCGCCGCCAAAGACGGCCAGCCGTTTTTTATCTACCTTCCGCTCGCCTCACCGCACACCCCTATTTTGCCGAGCGACGAGTTCGCGGGTAAAACCGCCACCTCTTACGGTGACTTTGTCGTCCATATGGATGCAGACGTAGGCCGCATTCTCGCGGCCTTAGAAACTCACGGCCTCGCCAAAAATACGCTCGTGATTTTTACCTCCGACAACGGCTTCGCCCCCGCCGCCGACGTCCCGGCGCACGCGCGCATCACTCACGACCCGAGCGCCGGCTACCGCGGCTTCAAGTCCGATCTGTTCGAGGGCGGGCACCGCGTGCCGTTCATCGCCCACTGGCCGGGCACCATTCCAGCCGGCACAACCACGAACGCCCTCGTCGGGCAACTCGACCTCTTCGCCACCTGCGCCGATCTCGTCGGAGCCCCCATCCCCGCCGGCGCGGCCGAGGACAGCGTGAGTTTTCTGCCCCTGCTTCGCGACGCAAAGCCCACCTCCAAATCTCGCACCACGCTCATCAGCCACTCCGCCGAGGGCCGCTTTGCGATCCAATCGGATCAATGGAAACTGCTCCTTTGGCCCGGCTCTGGGGGCTGGAGTTCGCCCACCCCCGCGCCGAGCGTTTGGCTGAAAACCCACGCTACGGATCTCGCCACCTTGCCGCCGTTTCAACTCTACGATCTCAGCGCCGACCCGTCGGAGAAAATCAACCTTGCCGCCGCCCACCCCGAGATCGTCCGCCGCCTCGGCCTCCAACTACGCGCCCTCATCGAGCGCGACGGCGACGCGAACATCGATTGGCCGCAGCTTGCCTGGCGACGCGAGTTCGTGCCCTAAGCCTGGCTCGAAATAAACCGGCTTAATTTCAAGCCGCGGAAAAACGCTCGACCGTGACTTCGATCAATGGCCGGTTATGGCCAGAATTCTCCAATCCCCTCGTCCCCATGAAAAACCTCCGCTTCGCCCTTGTCTTGCTCCTCGGCGCCGCCCTCCATGCCGCGCCCGTCAAAATCAAGGTCCTCATTCTTGACGGACAAAACAATCATCAGTGGGCCGTTACCTCCCCGATGTTGAAGAAAATTCTTGAGGACACCGGCCGCTTCACCGTCGACGTCTCCACCTCGCCCGCCGCCAAACCCAAGCCACCGGGTCTCCCGAAGAACGCCACCTCCGAGCAAAAGGCCGCCCAACCCGAAAAACTGAAAGCCCACGCCGCCTCGCTGGCCGCCTATGAAACCACCGCCGCCGCGCAGTGGGCGGCTTGGCGTCCCAAATTCACCGACTACGCTGCGGTGGTCAGCAACTACAACGGCGAGACTTGGCCCGCCGAGGTGCGCGCCGCGTTTGAAGCCTATGTTCGCAATGGCGGCGGCTTCGTCTCCTACCATGCCGCCGACAACGCCTTTCCGGAGTGGCCCGAATACAATATCATGATCGGCGTCGGCGGCTGGGGCGGACGCAACGAAAAATCCGGTCCCTACCTGCGCCTGCGCACCCAAAACTGGATCAAGGATCTGACCGTTGGTCCCGGCGGCGGCCACGGCCCACAGCACGAGTTTGTCGTCGAGAGCCGCGCTGAACATCCCATCGTCCGCGGGCTGTCCGTGAAGTGGCTGCATGCCAAAGACGAGCTCTACCACGGGCTGCGCGGTCCGGCCGAAAACGTCACGGTGGTGGCTTCAGCGATGTCCGCTGCGACCAAGGAAGATGAGCCCATGCTCATGGTAATTCCTTACGGCAAGGGTCGCGTCTTCCACACCACGCTCGGCCACGGGGTCGAGGCGGTGAACGGGCTCGGTTTTCAAGTCACCTTCGCCCGCGGCGTCGAGTGGGTCGCTATCGGCGACGTGACTTTGCCCGCGCCCAAAGCCGGCGAGCTGACGGCCGAACTCGCCGCCGTCCGGCTGGTGAAGTCACCATAAGCTACTTTTGAATTGGCTGTATACTCGGGTAGGAGCGCGCTTGCGCGCGATGCATGACTTCGCGGTCCCGCGCATTATCGCCCGCCAGCGAGCTCCTACCTAGGCACTTCACGCCTCAGCTGCAGCCAGCGTGAAAGAGAAGGTCGAGCCCGAGCCCAACTCGCTTTCGACCCGCACTTCCCCGCCGTGCGCCTGCACGACGTGCTTGACGATCGAGAGCCCGAGGCCAGTGCCACCTTGCTCCCGCGACCGAGCCTTGTCCGCCCGATAGAAACGCTCGAAAATCCGGGCACAGGCTTCGTCGGAAATGCCCGGGCCATCGTCACACACGGCAATCTCGATCCGACCCGTCGCCAAAACTCTGGCCGACACCGTCACCCGACCCTCGAGCCGGCCATACTTCACTGCATTTTCGATGAGATTTGAAAGGACTTGGCGCAACCGATCCGGATCCGCATCGGCGATGAGGGCGGCGGCGACCAGATTCTCAACCACGACGCCCCGCAAACTCGCCCGTGACTTCAGATCGGAGATCACCTCGCTCACCCCGGCCCGCACCGAGACCGGCTGCAGGTTCAGCCGCATGTTGCCGGAATCCAGCGTCGACAGCATAAGCAAATCATCGATCAGCAGCGTCAATCGGTTGGCGTGTTTCTCGATGATCTGGAGAAATCGTGTCAGCGCTGCCGCATCTTCTTTGCCGCCGTCGAGCAAGGTTTCCGTGGCGCTCTTGATCAGTGAGAGCGGCGTCCGCAGCTCGTGACTCACATTCGCGACGAACTCTTGGCGCACCGACTCCAACTGGCGCAATTGGGTAAGGTCGTGAAAAACCAAAATCGCCCCGTCCCGCCCGCCCGCCTCGTCGCGCAAGGCAAGGGCGTTGACCCGGAGAAACTTTGAGTTCTCCACCGCTTCGAGCCTCAGTTCGTGGCCGAGAATCTCGGGTTCACGGTCCAGACGGGTGGCGAGAGCCGCGACTTCATGATGCCGCGTCGCCTCGAGAATCGTGCGCCCGGTTGCCGGTGAGGAAAATCCGAACAGCTCGCCCGCCGCGCGATTCGCGAGACGGATCCGGCCGCCCGCATCGATCACGATCAAACCTTCGATCATCCGGTCGAAGAGCGCGACCGTCCGCTCGGTTTGAGCCCGCAGCTCGATTTCTCGGTGCGTGCGTTGCTCGTCGAGTTCCCGGCGGTGGGCAGTCTCGGTTCTTTGCCGTCGTGCCCGTTCGGCCGTCCACGCCGCGGCGAACCCGACCGCGAGGACGAGAAGGAAAACGAGCAGGAAATTCACGACCGCCGGAGGAGTTCGGGCCTGCGCAGCACCGCATCCGCACCGGTCGATTTGGCGCAGGCGTCTTCGCTGCCAGTGGGGCTCATTCTGACGAGAAGCGTCCTCACTCGTCAGCGAGGCAACGATAACCTACGCCGCGCACCGTTTCTAGGAAACGGGCGGTGTCGCCGAGTTTTTCCCGCAGTCGGCGCATGTGGGTGTCCACCGTGCGGCTGTCGATCGGATTGTCGTAGCGCCACACATCTTGCAGGAGGCGGTCACGGGATTGCACGCGACCGCGTCGGCGCAGCAGAATTTCGAGCAGTTTAAACTCCGTCGCGGTCAAAACCAGCGGCGCGCCGCCCAAGGTGACGTGATGCCGCGATACATCGATTTCTAGATTGCCGAGCCGGAGCATGGTCCCGGCATCGTCCTTCGTCTGCGCCCGGGCCAGCAGTTTTTTGATCCGAAGCACCAGCTCACGGGGACTAAAGGGTTTGGTGACGTAATCGTCGGCGCCCAACTCGAGCCCGAGCACGCGATCCATCTCGGCGGCGCGCGCGGTGAGCATCAGCACGGGAATGCCGGCGGTGGCGGCGTCGCGGCGCAGGATTTTGCACACCTCAAGGCCATCGACCTCGGGCAACATCAAATCGAGCACGATCAGCGCCGGATGTTCGTCCCGGGCGATGGTGAGGGCGCGGGCGCCGTCTTTGGCGAAAAGCGGGACAAACCCCGATTCGCGTAACTTGAACCCAAGCACCTCAAGGGCGTCGGGTTCGTCATCAACGAGCAGAATTTTCGGTTTCATTTGAATCATTGGATTTAGCGCCGGTATGACGGATGTCTTTCGCCTCGTAGAGATAGACGACCTCCTCGGCGATATTGGCGGCGTGGTCGGCGATGCGCTCGAGGGCTTTAGAGATCACCATCAAGTTGAGGCAGCGGCCGATGTTTGACGGCCGCTCGACCATGTAGCTCGAGAGTTCGCGGTGGAGCTGGCGGTTGAGATTATCGACGTCCTTGTCGCGGGGAACGACCGCGCGGGCTTTCTCCGGGTCGCGATTGATAAACGCGGTGATGGCGTCGCGCAGCATCTCGATGGCCATCGTCGCCATGCGCGGCAGGTCGACGTAGGGCTTGAGTTGGGGCTCGGTTCCGAGGTCGATCGCGCGACGGGTGATGGTGACTGCCTCGTCGCCTACGCGCTCGAGATTCTGCGAGACTTTCATCGCGACGGTGATGAGCCGGAGTTCGGTGGCGAGCGGGGCCTTCGTCAGGAGATGGATGGCGATGTCGTCGATCTCCACCTCGTATTGATCGAGAATGTTGTCGTCTTCCTGCACCTGCCGGGCGAGCGCGTCGTCGCGGTCCACGAGGGCACGCATCGCGCGGGCGACGGCGGACTCGGCGTGGCTGGCCATCGCAAGGAGGCTCTCTTTGAGCCGGTTCATTTCTTCGGAGTAATGGGTCATGGGCAACGGGAGACGGAACGAAGGACAGGCGCGCAGGGCGGACTCAACCGAATCGGCCCGAGACGTAAGCCTCGGTCTGGGGGTTCGAAGGCTTAGTGAAGATATTCCGGGTGTCGGCGTATTCGATAAGTTTGCCGATGTAGAAGAAGGCGGTCTTGTCGGAGCACCGCGCAGCCTGCTGCATGTTGTGGGTGACGATGACGATGGTGTAGCGCTCCCGCAGCGATTGGATCAGTTCCTCAACTTTTACCGTGGCGATCGGATCGAGCGCCGCGCACGGCTCGTCCATCAAGATGATCTCAGGCTCAACCGCGATCGCGCGGGCGATGCAGAGGCGCTGCTGCTGGCCGCCGGAAAGACCGAGACCGGACGAGTGGAGGCGATCCTTTACCTCATCCCACAGCGCGGCGCCCCGGAGAGATTTTTCGACCACGGCGTCGAGGTCAGCCTTATTGGAGCGTCCCTGCAGCCGAAGCCCGTAGGTGATATTCTCGTAAATGGATTTCGGAAACGGATTGGACTTCTGAAAGACCATGCCGACCCGTTTTCTAAGTTCGATTACGTCTACCGAGGGATCGTAAATATCGACGCCGCGGATCTTGATCTTCCCGCCGGCGACCCGCGTGCCCTCGATCAGGTCGTTCATGCGATTGAGACAACGGAGGAGCGTCGACTTCCCGCAACCGGAAGGCCCGATGAACGCGGTTACCTTCTTCTCCTCGATTTGGAGGCTGATGTCATGCAGCGCCTGAGACTGGCCGTAGAAAAAATTGACGTGGTCTATGTCGATCAGCGACGAACCGGCGGGCGTCGTCGCACCGCCCAGTGCGTTGGCGGCGCGGGCGGGGGCCGTGGCGAGTGGGCGGGCTTCGGACGCGGGAGGCTTGGAAGGGCTGATATCCATAGCGAAAGCAGGAACGTTGAGGGCAGTCATGGGCGGGCGAAAGGCGGGCTTACCAACGGTAGCGGTTGCGCAGGTGGTTGCGGAGAAGAATGGAGATCGTTGCGATCATAGCGACGATCATTAAAAAAACGAAGGCAGTGCCATACTGGACGCGTTCAGTGTATTCGTTCTGCGGGATCTTCGAACTCACGACGTAAATGTGATACGGCAGCGCCATCACGCCTTGGAAGACAAAGTCGGAGTAGTGCGTCAGGTCCTGCCACGGCAGCTTGTCCCGCATCGCGTAGGCGGCGGTGAACATGATCGGCGCCGTCTCGCCGGCGACGCGCGTGATGCCGAGAATCGACGAGGTCAAAATACCCGGCATGGCGTAGGGCAGCACGTTGGTCCGGATCGCCTGCCATTTGGTCGCACCGAGAGCAAGCGAGCCCTCGCGAAAGCCTTGCGGCACCGATTTGAGCGATTCTTCCGAGGCCGTGATCACCACCGGCAGCACCATCAGCGCGAGCGTGAACCAACCCGCGAGGAGCGACACGTTCCAATCGAAGAAGATCACAAACAGCCCCACGCCGAAGAGTCCGAAAACGATGGAGGGCACGCCGGCGAGGTTCAAAATCGAGATTCGGATCGCGGTCACCAACCGGCCTTGGGTCGCATACTCGCTCAGGTAAATCGCCGCGCTGACGCCGAGCGTGAGGGCGATCGTCATCGAGCCGATCACGAGCAGCACGGTGCCGGCGATCGCCGGAAAGATTCCCCCGGCCGAGTAAACAAACGTCTCCGACTTCAAGTTCTTGGCCGCCGGATTTGCCGCCTTTAGCGCCCGGAAGTCACGGTCGCCGAGCTCCATCTTTTTGCCCTCAAACTCGAAGACGTGGAGCGTCTCGGGCGATTCCGTGAAAAACGCCGTGTTGATGAAAGGAGCCTTGGTCGTGAAGACCGTTTGCGAGCCTTGAAAGACGATCTTTCCGAAAACGAGCGCACCGCAGAGAAGCACCGAATAAGTGGCGCAGCGAAAAACCCACACCGCCGCCAATTCCCATCGGCGGGCGTTGCTGGCCTGGGCTTGAAAGACGTGGCGGTCGGGGGCGCTCATGGGTTCAACCGACCGAGATACGATATTTGCGCACGATTTTTTGCGCGAGGAAATTGATCGCCAGCGAGAGAAAGAAGAGCACGAGCCCGACCACAAAGAGCGCTCGGTAATGGATACTGCCCTGCACCACTTCGCCCATCTCCTGGGCGATGATGCCGGTCATCGTGTGCACCGGCTGCGTGATCACCGCGAGACCGGCCGTGAAATCGGGAATCGCGATGCGGTTGCCCGCACAAAGCAGCACCACCATCGTCTCGCCGATCACGCGGCCGAGCCCGAGGAGCACCGCCGAAATAATGCCGGAGAGCGAAGCCGGGACGACGATACGGATAATCGTCTGGAGCCGCGTCGCGCCCAGAGCGAACGAGGCCTCCTTAAATGCCTTGGGCACGTTTTGCAGCGCATCCTCGGCCAAAGTAAAAATTGTCGGCACGGCAATCAGCGCGAGCAGGCAACCGGCGGTGAGAATGTTGAGCCGCTCGCTGAACGGGAACCCGGGCACCCATGCGAGCCACTCCTGCTGTGAAAGCAGGCGCAGGGCTTGACCCAGCACCGCAATGCCGAAGAAGCCGAGCACGACCGAGGGAAACGCCGAAATGAACTCGATGCAGGGCTTCACAAGCCGCTGTTCGCGGGCCGAAGCCATTTGATTGATGTAGATCGCAGCGCCCACCCCGAACGGCACCGCAATCAACAGTGCCAATAACGAAACCATGAGCGATCCCATGAACAGCGGCACGATCCCATACCAGTCCTGCCAAAAACTCGCCGTGAGCCACTGCCGCCCGGTGATAAACGAAGTGGCCGACTGATACCACGGAACCGGGCGGGTGTAGTCCCAAGTCTCCAAGCTGCGCAAAGTCGCGGGAAAGGTCGCGATATAGTCCGCCGTGAGCTCGCGCAGGCGAACGAGCCGCGTCGCGAGCTCGGGATTGGGCAAGGTCGGCGCTTTCTCCAAAGACGCCATGAGCTTGTCGGCAAACTCCGCGCTCGCCGTGCGGTAAAGGGGCAATGCACCCGTGAGCGCCTTCAGCTCGGCCGGGAAATCAATCTGATCGATTTTAACGGCGGCCGCTTCGACGGACTTACCGGCGTCGACCAGCTGCTGGCGCTCGACCTTTTTGTCTTCGGCGACGAGGAACTTCGTCTTGATGGCCGTCGCCTGCTCTGTGAGATCGGAGAGCAGTCCCCGCAGCAGATCCACGCCGTCACTGAATTGACCCGAAAACTCGTCGAACGCGGCCAATTGGGCGTTGGCGGCTTCCAGATCGAGCTTCCGCACGGTCGTCAGTTCGTTGAATTGCCGCAGACGCAGATCGGAAATGTACCGGGTGAGCGCGGTATGACCGCTCTCCTGCGTGCGGATGAAATCCACATACTCCAGACCGGCCTGCCGGTAGGTGAGCAAACTACGATGATTTTGGCCGAAAAAACCGAAGCCCTCTTGAAAGAGGAAATAGGTGATCAACGTCAGCACCAAGACAGAGACGAACGCGTTCCCTCCGAAAAAGATCTTCATCGCGTCGTCAAAAGAGAGGCCGAGCAACCGCACCCGTGTTTTGTTGACGAGAAATTCCGGGTCGTGAGCCGGTCGAGGAGCGTCCATGTAAACGGGGCGAAGAGGATAGCTAAATTGTCTATGCCGAGGGAAGATCGACGGTGGTCCGCGTCAAGCGGCCCAACGTCACAATCGCATGACAATTAGGGCACCGGCACAAAACCGACTTTCTCGGCGATTTTCTTCCCCTCAACGCACAGGGTGAAGTCCACGAATTTGGCGATCTCGCCTTTCGGCTCGCCGTTGGTGTAATAAAAGGTCGGCCGGGCGTAGGGATACTTTTTGGCGATGACTTCTGCTTTGGTCGGGAGATGACCGTTGATGGCGATCACCTTGATGCCCTCGGCCTGAATGTAGGCGAGACCGACATAGCCGATACCATTCGGGTTTTTGGCGACCTCGGAGGCGATCTGCTCGTTGCCGGCCATCTTTTGCGAGGACTTCGCGTAATCGCGTTTCTTCATCGCGAGTTCTTTCCAGTCCGAATAGGTGCCCGACGCCGTGTTGCGCGTGTAGATCGAAAAATTTCCCTTCGGACCGCCGACCGCCGACCAGTCGGTAACGTCACCGGCGAAAATCTGTTCAACTTGGCGCAAGGTGAGCTTGGAGATGGGATTCTTGGCGTTCACGATCACCGCCAAGCCGTCATAGGCGACAATCGTGGGCTTGAGGGTTACACCTTTGGCTTGAGCGGAGGAAATTTCCGTCGCCTTCACTTCCCGCGACGACATGCCAATATCCGCCGTGCCTTGGATGATGGCGGTGATGCCCGTCGTCGACCCTTCGGCCGCAATCTCAAATGAGGCGCCGGGATTTCGAATCTTATATTCTTCGGCGAGGGTTGGGACGAATTTCGCCCCGAGCGTGTCAGAGCCTTTGATCACCAGCTTTTGAGCGTGGGCCAGGACGGCGCACGCGAGACTTAGCGCGAGAAAAAGAGGCAGAGTTTTCATGTGAAATTTAAAAGCAGGGCGGACTTAAGTCCGCCCTATTTTGGGTGAGTGAAGACTGCGTTCCAAATTACTGCACCGTAACGAACCCGACCTGCTCGACGATCTTTTGACCGGCGGGGCTCAGAGCGAATTCGATAAACTTCGCCGCCTCGCCGTAGGGCTCGCCATTTGTGTAGTAGAACGTCGGGCGGGCGTAAGGATATTTTTTCGAGAGCACGGTCTCCTTCGATGGCAACACGCCATCGATCGCGACGACCTTGATGCCTTCGGACTTGATGTAGGCAAGGCCGACGTAGCCGATGCCGTTCGGGTTCTTCGCCACTTCGGCGACGATCTGCTCATTGCCGGCCATTTTCTGGGAGGACTTCGCGTAGTCGCGCTTCTTCATGGCGAGATCCTTCCAGTCAGAGTAAGTGCCCGACGCTGTGTTGCGAGTATAAACCGAGACCGTGCCGGCCGGGCCGCCGGCAACGGACCAGTTGGTGATGTCGCCCGTGAAGATCTGCTCCACTTGGCGCGGAGTAAGTTTCGAGATCGGGCTTTTGGCGTTTACGACCACGGCCATGCCGTCGAAAGCAGCTATGGTGGGCTTCAGCGTGACGCCCTTGGCCTCGGCGGCGGACATTTCGGTGGGCTTGGCGCGGCGCGAGCTCATGCCGATCTGCGCGGTGCCGTCGATGATCGCCGAGATGCCGGTGGTCGAGCCTTCGGCCGCGATTTCAAACGAGACCCCCGGATGCTTGGTTTTATAATCCTCGGCGAGCGTGGGGACGAGTTTGGCGCCGAGCGTGTCGGAGCCTTTAATCACGAGCTTTTGCGCCGAAGCGATGGCGGCGGTCGCGAGGACGGCGAAGAATAGGATAAAGTTTTTCATGGGAGGGGGGATTCGACAGTGAGAAGTGAGAGGAGGTTTGAGGATCAGAACTGGATCTGCATCTGCGAACGGACGCCGACAGTTTTGGCTTCGGCGGGAGCGCCGGCGACGGTGTCCTTGGACTCGGCCCACTCGGCGCCAAGCTGGAATTTCAGATCGTTGCCCTTAAGATACCAGTTGGCGCCGGTATACCAGCCAGAGAACTTGTTCATGATGCCGCCACTGCCGGCGGAGCGGACGACATCGGAGAGGTTAACTCCCCTACCGTCGGTATCGAGCGACTGGTAACGAACCACGGCTTCGATGGTCTCGGTAAGGAGGTAGCTGGGTTGCAGGAAAAATCCCTTGGGCGATGCGTCGCGCGCGGCGGATACGCCACCCTCGACGTCGGCGTGCATATATTCCCCCGTGAAACCGAAGCGACCATAGTTCACCTCGGCGTAGACGGTGTAGAGATTCAGATCGAATCCGCGGCCGAGCACGGCGCTGCTGCTGCCGCCCTGGTCGGGCAAAAAACCGGCGCTGACGCCGAAGACGGCGAGGCCAAGGTCGGGCAGCTTTTGCTGGAGACCGACGTTCCCCCAAAAAGCGGGGTTATTGTTGGTTCCGTCGCCGCCGGCGGCGGAGAGGGTGAAGGACTCGTTGCGCTCGGGGTTGGTAATCGCGGCGCCGTAGACGACGGTGCTTTGGGCGTTCAGTTCTTTCTTGCCGTCGAGAAACACGCCGAGTCGGTAGCTGGCAGCGCCGAGGCGGCGGCCGTTGTTGCCCTCGACAAAGTAGCGCGTGATGCCGGACCGCTCGAGGGACTTCAGGTTGCCGCTACTGGAACGCTCTTCGTAGACGACATTGACCTTGCGCAGGCCGAAGTTGAACGAAAGGTCCGGGGTCGGTTTCCAATCGATAATCGCATCGTCGTAACCGCCAGAAGCAAAATCATAGGTCATCACGGCACCCCAATCGCCACCGACGCCCGCCTTCAGCGTAAGATACATGCGGCGGAGAAGGACGTGTTGGGTGGCGATGGGCCCGAAGGCAGCGCCCTTAATGTCCGTATCAAGGTTAGCGTATTGCATCTGCATCCGCATCCCGAGACTGAGGCGGTTGGTGTTCTTGCCGCCGCCAGAGACGAGCGAGGGGATCACGTTGCCCTCGCGGACCATATCGGCGCGGAGATCTTCCGCTTCTTGATTCGTAAGAATACCTTTCCGAATCAGAGCCTCGATCAGCGGACCGCTTTCTTGTGCAAACAAACCGGAGGCAAGGATCGCGCTGGCAACGAACGCGATGAAAGATAGTCTGCGGATATACATCAACTTTCTGAGTTTAGGACGGCTTTAGTACTCGAAAAGGGAAAACAATGGAGGCTAATCGTTACATTTTTGTGTCGAACGTGTGACAAACACGTAAACTCGGAAGGCTGAATGCCCAACGAAACAGGCAGGCGACTAGCCACGCCAAAAAATACCTGTGAAGGCAGATTAGGAAACGGGAGCGGGCTGAAATGCCGCTACTTGGTGGCAGTGATACCGCCAAGCGCGCGGAGCAGAGCATATTGGGCTTGCGCCGATTGCGCCAGGGTCGCCACGTAATCACGGCGGGCGCGGGTCAACTCCTCCTCGGCGATCAGGTCTTCAAGGGCGTTGCTCACCGCGAGGCTGCGACGTTCACGTGAAAATTCAGCGGTCTTGGTAGCCGCGTCGAGGGCAGCACGGAGCGAGGCGAGCTGGGCCGATAACGACTGGCACCGGGCGTGATACTCAACCACCTGGCGGCGAATGACGTCGCGCGTCTGCTCGACTTCGAGTTCTCCGCGACGAAGGCGGGCATCGCTGCTTCGGACTCGGCTGCGGTCGAAAAGACCACCCGGGCCAATGCGCCAGCTGAGGCCGAGACCATAATCGTTGGATGAGTCAAAACCGCGCGACCAACTGCGGTGCCCATTATCGCCACCCAAAGCGCCGAAACTGGCCTGCGCATTGACCGTCGGGATGAGCGGGGCGCGGCGCGCCCCATAATTGGCTTCCCGGACGGACGCGAGTTGCGCGTCAGCTTGAGTAAGTTCGGGCCGGGCCGCAAGGGCTCGGGCCACAAGGGAGCCGAGGTCGGCGGATGCGGGCACCAACGTGGTCGCGACGAGTTCGGCCGAATTCGGCATAAGCTCAACAGTCGGATCGAGTCGGAGCAATTCAGCGAGACGGGCGGCGGCGATCCGGGCGGACTCGCGGGCCTGCGAGACCGAGGTTTCGCTGCGCGCACGAACGGCGGCAAGGCGTTGCACGTCGCCGGCGAAACTCAGGCCGGAAGCGGCCGAAGCTGCGAGTTGAGTGTAGTGACGTGAAGAAAGTTCGAGAGCTTCGGTGGCGATGCCGATGCTCGCCGTTGCGCGGAGCAATTCGTAGTAAGCAACCGCCGCGTCGGTGACGGTGTTTTGACGCTGCACAGAGACGGCGGCTTCCTCGGCGCGGGCGCGTTGTTGGGCGGCGAGTTTCTGGTAATAAACTTCGCCGAGATCCCACTGGGCGTTGATACCGATGCCGGTCGAGAAAGAGCGTTTGTCGGCGTCGATGATCCGACCCTCAACGGTCTGGCTGTTGCTGTCGTGTTGGCGAAACCCCAGACCGGCGCTGACCCACGGGAACATGCGCTCGCGGGCAACGTCGGCTTCGGCGCGGGCTTCGGCGAGCTTCTCTTGGGCGATCTTGACGGAGAGGTTGTCGGCCCCGGCGAGACGAAGAGTCGTCGCGAGGTCGATGGGTTGCGGCGCGGCGAAAACCGCTGAGGAGGCGAAGCCTAGCGCGATGACGAGGGGCACGAATGGACGGGCGGCGATCATTTGGCTTCGACGGCGTTGATAGGTTGGGCGTCGGTGAGGGCGAGCTTGCCGACAAGGATTACGGCTGCGGTCGGGTCGAGGCCCGAGAGGATCTCGACGCGGGCGCCGTCGTTGAAACCGATCTTGATCGCGATCTTCTTCGCTTTGCCGTCGGCGGAGAGATAGGCGAATGCGTTGGCCTTTTCCATAACGAGGGCTTCGACCGGGATGAGCAGCGTGTCGATGCGTTTCTCGACGCCGACTTTGATGGTAGCGTATTGGCCGGGGCGGAGGGCGAGCGTCGGATTGGGCAGATCGGCTTCGACCGACATCGTGCGCGTGGCGTCGTCGAGCGCATAGGCGAGGCGGGAGACCTTCGCTTCGAGCACAGTGGCAGAGCCTTCGAGGCCGACCCGCACCGGCTGGCCCACTTTCACTCGGGCGGCTTCGAGTTCGGGCATTGCGACATGGGCGCGAATGGTCTGGAAATCGGCGACGGTCACGAGCGCGGCGGTGGCGGGCGTGCTGCTCGCGGTGGCGGCGGGGATGTAGGCGCCAACGTCGGCATGACGAGCGGTTACGATGCCGGCAAAAGGCGCGGAAACCTTGGCGAAGCCCAACAGAGTTTCGGCGCGCGAAAAGTGAGCTTTGGCGACTTCGGCGCGGCCGCGGGCGGCGTCGAGGGCGAACGGCGTAATGAGGTCGGGGGATTTCGCGGCAGCGGCTTCGAGGCGGGTGAGTTCAGCGGCGGCGACGTTGGCCTCGGCGCGGGTGCGCGAGAGGTCGGCGAGAAATTCGGGCACCTCAAGCTCGGCAAGCAGTTGGCCGGCGGTGACGGGGTCGCCTTTATCGACGGAAATTTTGCTGAGGTAGCCGCCGACTTTGGCGTAGAGCGTCGCCTGTTGATTGGCCTTGAGCGTGCCTGGGACAGTCACGTAGCGAACGATGTCGCCCCGCGTGGGGCGGGTGAACTTGACCTCGGTGGGTGCGGCGGCGTGGAGCGCGGGAGCGGCGATAGCGAGGGCGAGGAGGAGCGAGAGGAGGCGCATGGGGAATTGGTTTTTGTAGGAGCGTCCCTTGTGGACGCCCACGGGCGCAGTCGAGCTGCGCCCCTACGATTAGGATTTTTGGTGGAGGGGGCTGGTTTCGTCATCGGGGTCGAGAGACGGACTCTCGATGTTGCGGCCGGCGAGAATGGCGAAGACCGGCGGGAGGATGAAGAGCGTGGCGAGCGTGCCGAGGGCGAGGCCGCCGAGGACGGCGCGGCCGAGCGGGGCGACTTGATCGCCGCCTTCACCGAGACCGAGCGCGAGGGGCAACATGCCGGCGCCCATCGCGAAGCTCGTCATGAGAATCGGACGGAGGCGCGAGGTGGCGCCTTCGAGGGCGGAGGCGGCGGGATCGGCGGTGCGGCGGCGGTTGCGCTCGGCGAAGGTGACGAGGAGGATGGCGTTGGCGACGGCGACGCCGACGGCCATGATCGCACCGATGGCCGACTGAAGATTGAGCGTGGTCCCGGTGAACTTCAGCGCGAGCACGACGCCAGCTAACACCCCGGGGACGGCGATGGCGATGAGTAGGCCGGACTTAAAACCCTCGGTGAGTTCGCCTAGCGGGCCGACTTGGCCGCGGTAGTCGACGCGGCCTTTGGCGGGCGGTTCACCGAGTTGGGCCACGGCGGCGGCGATTTGGCGCGAGGCGGTGCCGAGGTCGGTGTTGTGCAGATTGGCGGTCACGCTGACGACACGGACTAAGTTATAACGTTCGTATTGGCCGGGGGCGGTGCCGGGAGCGAGGGTGGCAACATTCCGCAGGAGGACCGGTTTGCCGCCAGGAGCGGAGGAAGACACGGGGATGTTGCGCAGGTCTTCGAGTGACGAGGTCTGCGACTGGGGAATCTGAACTTGAAGGCTCATGCTGATGCCGCTGCCCGGATCGGCCCAATAGTTGGCGGTGGTGAAGCGGCTCGAGGTAGTGGCGGCGACGAGGGAGCGGGTGACATCGCTCGTGCGCACCCCAAGCAAGCCGGCGCGCTCGCGATCGACATTTACATCGACGGTGGGGAAATCGAGGGATTGAGCGATGTGGACGTCGCGGAGATTGGGAAGCGTGCGGAGCTTGGCTGCGACCTTTTCGGCGAACTCACGGCTCGCGGGAAACGACGGGCCACTGACGGCAACCTCGATCGGCGTCGGCGACCCGAAGCTCATCACGCGCGAGACGAGATCGCTCGGCTCGAAAGAGACGCGGAGGTCGGGGAGCTCGGCGGCGAAGACCGCGCGAAGTTTCTCTTTGAGTGCTTCGACTTTTACGCCGGAACCGGGCTTGAGCTGCACGGCGAGCCAGCCCTCCTCGGGGCCGGTGTTGAAGAGGTAGATGAGGTTGACGGGATAGTTCGAAGCGTGGACGCCGACGAGGCCGATCGTGAGAGCGACGTTGCCGGCTCCCGCTTCGCGATTGATGATTTCGAGAATCTGCTTCGCAACGGCTTCAGTCTTTTCGACCTTGGTCCCGGCGGCGCCGCGGAAACGGATCGCAAATTGCCCCGAGTCAACTTGGGGGAATATTTCTAGTCCGAGGCGCGGGCCGAACACGGCCACGAGGCCCATCGCAGCGACGAGGTAAACCGGGAAGACGAGCCAGCGGGCGGCGATGAAGGGGCGGACGAGCGCCGCGTACAGCGACTGCAGCGCGCGCAGCCAAGCCGGATCAGAGTGAAGCGCGGTTTCTTTGTGACGGCGGAGAAGCCACACGCTGAGCACGGGAACGAGCGTGCTGGAGAGCAGGAAAGACGCGATCATCGAGAACCCGACCGCGAGGGCGAGCGGGGTGAAAAGCGCCTTTGCGGCGCCAACCATGAAGAAAGCGGGGATGAAAACGGCGAGGATACACAACATGGCGAGCAGGCGCGGGAGCGCCGTTTCGCGGGTAGCCTCAAGCGCGGCGCGGGCGAGCGGGGTGCCGCGAGCGCGGTGGGCGTGGATGTTTTCCACGGCGACCGTCGCTTCGTCGACGAGGATGCCGACGGCCAGTGCGAGGCCGGAAAGCGTCATGAGGTTGAGGCTCTGCCCGGTGATCCAGAGCGCGAAGGTCGCGGCGAGCAGCGCTATGGGGATATTGACGACGACGATAAAAGCGCTGCGCCAATCGCGGAGGAAGAGCAGCACCATGAGGCCGGTGAGCAC
>NSIG01000040.1 GCA_002737275.1 Opitutia bacterium | reverse complement strand
TTCGTCGGCGGTGACGGCGAAGCCGAGCTTGCGTAACGCATCGGCCATGAGGCGGGTGTCCTCGCTGAACAGCGCGCCGGTGAGCGTAACGGGCGTGGTGCCGAGGGCCGCGAGCAAGAGGGCGCGGTTGGTTAGGCTCTTGGAGCCGGGCACGATGACCTCACCGCGGACGGGCCGAGTGAACGGTGTGATAGGTAACAGTTCGGGCAGTGGCATTCGGGGAGGAGACCGGAGATGGGAGGGGGAAGCGGGTGCGACGCCAAGGGGTTTTTGTGGGGGTGGCCGAGAGTGGCTCGGACGGGGCGCCCGCGCTACGACTCGATCTGGCGCACGCCGGGTGGAGCGATCAAGGCACGATCTTGAGCATGCGGTCGTTGTAGCTGTCGGTGATGTAAAGGGTGCCATCGCTGTGGACGGTGACGCCGTGAGGGCGGGCGAGTTCGGCTTTATCCGGCGGGCCGTCGAGGCCGGCGGCGCCCTTTTTGCCGGTGCCGGCGACGCGGAGAATTTTCCCGGTGGCGGGCACGTAGCGGCGGATGAGGTTGTTCTCGGCGTCGGCGATGAGGACGGAGTCGTCGCGGTCGATGCAGAGGTGCTTGGGGCCGTTGAGGGTGGCGTCGCGGGCGTCGCCGCCGTCGCCGGTGGCGCCTTTTTTACCGGCGACGTTGATGACGGTGCGAATGCGGCCGTCGGGCGTGACGACGCGGAGGGCGTGGCCGTTGCGCTCGAGGATGTAAACGTGGCCGTGACGGTCGATCGCAACGGCGCGTGGATCGGCGAGCGGTGCGGCGGTGGCGACGGCGCCGTCGGCGGGGATACCTTTCTCGCCGTTGCCGGCGACGATGGCGAGTTTGCCCGTGGCGAGGTCGAGCGCTTGGACGCGGCGGAGATCGGCGATGAAGAGGTGGGTGCCGGAGGGGTTGAGGGCGACGCAGTAAGGGCCGTTGGCGCGGCCTTGAGCGGCGGGGACGCCGTAGCCGGCGAGCGAGGATACTCGGCCGGTGGCGGGATCGTAGATGCGGATGCGACCGTTCCACGTGTCGGAGATGAAGACGCGGCCGTCGTGGTGGACGGCGAGATTGTGGGGGCCGTTAAAATGGGCGCGGCGGGCGGGGCCGCCGTCGCCGGAGTCACTTGGGTTGGATTGCCCGGCTACGTGGGTGAGAACGCCGGCTTTCGTGTCGAGGCGGAGCAGGCGATTGCCTTTGGCCATCTCAATGATGAAGGCATCGCCGGCGGCGTTGAAGTCGACGCCGAAGGGCTCGCGGAGTTGAGCCTCGACCGGGGCGTCGGGGCCACCGGCGACGAGGACAATTTTGGCGGCGTGAAGGGACGTCGCGAGGGAAAGCACGAGGGCGACGGCGAGAACGAGGGTCGAGCGGGGCATGGGGTAGGAGTTGGCTGGGAAAGTGGTGAATTGCGGCCGAGGGAGGCCGCGCGAGAGCGCGGCTAGCGAAGGAGGTCGCGGAGGTCGGTGAAGGAGAGTTTCGTGAAGGCGGCCTCGCTGGCTCCGAAGACGTCGGCGAGGAGGAATGTGGGACCAACAACGGTGGGGCTGCAATTGAGGAATCGGGTAGGCATCGGAGTGGAGACGGAAAGAGGGGTGAGTGAAGGCCGGGAACCTTACCGATCCTTCTAACGAGTGCGCCGCGTTCGGCTGGCGTTTCACTTCCTCTCCTCTTTTCGAGATCGAAAAAGTTAGAGCGAGTGCGACCAAACGTGAAGGTGGGTGGGTGCTGATTTAGGCAGGCGCTGCCCAAGGATGGGGCGCTTGGAATCCGGCTGCGGCGCGCTCACCGAATCGTTGTTTTGTCGGGCCGTGATTACGACTGGCTGGGCCCGCGGGGCGGCGCTTGACCGCTAGTGCAGCGGGTGCTCTTTGAGCAATTCTTCCGTGGTGTAGAGCATCATGCGTCCGGGGTTTTTGGCGCGGACCTTTTCGACCTCTTCGGCTTTGATGGGAGCGGCTTCGTTGCCAAAACTGTTGCGCACGAAGGTGAGCACGGCCGCGACTTCCACGTCGTTCAACATGCCGCCTAAGGGAGTCATCGGCACCTGACCGTCGTATTTTTTGCCGTTAACTTCGAGCGGGCCCATCAAGCCGTAAAGGGTAAGCTTGATCAGTCGCTCAGCGTCTGCGGTGACCCAAGGGTTCTTGGTTAATGGAGGATACGCGGGGTCGAGGCCTTTGCCGTCCGCCTGATGACAAGTGACGCAGTGGCCTTCGCGCAGGTAGATCTGTTGGCCCGCGCGGTATTGCTCCTGACCGGCGGTGTTGAGGTGGGGCGGGGCGGTGAGTTGGGGGTGCTCGGGCTTCTCGGCCTCCGTGACGCCGGTGAGGCGATTGGAGGTAGTCTTCACGACCTCTTTACTCCAGCGGTCGTGCGGTTGGGCCGAACCGATGGCCACGATGTTTTTCGCTGCGGGCACATCCGGTAACCAAGATGCCGCGACCACGGCCTCAAGGCGCACGCGGCCCTGCTCATCGGCCGCGGCCTTTTCCAGTAAAGCGGCGTGGCCCGCGATGCGGTGGGTGTTGTAGCGCAACACGCGGACGGCCGCCGCGCGGGCGTGGAAATCGGACGATGCCAGCAACTCGCGCAGCAAGGGCTCGTCCACGGCGTTCATGCCCCAGGTAACCCAAAGGGCTTCAAGTTTTGCGTGGATGTCGGTTTGGGCGGCGGCCCACTTTTTCACGGCGGGTAGGACTTCGGCAACGGGGTGATTACGGATTTCGCGGCGGGTGCGATAGCGGGTGCGGCTTTCGGGTTCTTTCAGATTTTCGAGCAAGGTGGCCAGCGGGGCTCCAGCGATTTGCGCGGGCTTCACCAAGGGGCGTCCGGGATAGGTGATGCGGTAGATGCGGCCGTGGTTTTTGTCGCGCATGGGATCGCGCGCGTTGTGCTGCATGTGCCCGATGAGAATGTTATGCCAGTCGATCACGTAGAGGGAACCGTCGGGCGCGAATTCGAGGTCGACCGGCCGGAAATTCCGGTCGGTGCTGGTGAGCAAGTCATGGCGGAACGTGGTCTTCCAACCGGTGCCGTCATCCTCGATCTGATGTTGTTTGATACCGAGGAAGCCGATCGCGTTGCCGAGGATGATGTCGCCTTGGACTTCGACGGGGAAATGGCGGGAGGAGACGATCTCGAGTCCGGACGTGGGACGCACTTTTTCAGCGGCGGGAATGAGGTCGATGGTCGCCGGGGTCTTGCTCCCGAAGGTGGGCTTTACCTGCATGGGCAGGGCCCAATTCATCGCGGTGCCTGAAGTGTGGAGGAAGAAATCTTGGCCCCATCGGTCGAAGACGTATCCCCAAGGATTAGGGATGTTCATCTGAATTGTGCGTTCGAGCATCCCACGCTGCGGGCTGTAGCGGAAGAAACCGCCGTCGACGCAGCGCACGGGGCCGTAAGGTGTCTCGACATTGCTGTGCAGAAAAACGCCCTCGCAGAGCATGAATGCACCGCTGGGATCGGTGGTGTAGGCGCTGATGGCGTGGTGTGTGTCATGCGTATCGAAACCGCCAAGGATGATCTCTTGGCGGTCGGCTTTGTCATCGCCGTCGGTATCGCGGAGGAGGACGAGATTTGGCTCTTGGGAGAGGTAGACTCCCTCGGGAGCGAATTCGAAACCGATGGGCAGATAAAGATTGTCAGCAAAGATCGTTTCTTTGTCGGCCTTCCCGTCGCCATCGGTGTCTTCGTAGATCAAGAGCTTGTCGTTCGGCAGGGCGTCGCCGGGGCGATAGGCGGGATAGGCCGGCATTACCGCGACCCAAAGCCGGCCCCGGTTGTCGAACGAAAGTTGCATTGGGTTGGCGAGATTAGGGAATTCTTTTTCGCTCGCGAAAAGCTGGACCTTATAACCCGGAGGAACGGTGAGTGCGGCGGCGCCTTCGTCAGCCGGAAGGATTTGGGTGGTGCCGTTTTTGATGCTCGGTGCGTAGTTCGTGGGCACGGGCGGCAGGACGTGCGTGGTGCTGTCGTCGACGACGAGATCGTTCTTACGACCCGCGGCGATATCGTAGATTGCCGTGTCGCGCAACGCGCTCATCTCGCGGGTTTTTTTGACCTCGTCGGGATAATTTTGCGGGCCGTAGGGACCGTAGCGCCGGCCATAGGCATGGACGCCGTTCACGAGATTGTAGTCGTTGTTCCAAAAGAAGTCTTTCTGCATCACCGCCTGGTGCACGAGCGCGGCATCGGCTTTTGAGGCGCGCGGTTGCTCGCCGTAGAGGCCGGTCGCAAGAAGTTTGGCGACGTGTTTGTAGCCCTCGTCGTTGGGGATGAAGCCGCCCGTGGTGAGCGGCTCGCGGGCCTCCTTGTAGAGCGCCAGCATCGGGTTGAAGAGATCGATGAAGGTGAGGCCGTGTTTTTGCGCGACGGAGAAAATGGCCTTGGTGTAAAGCGCGAGGTTGATGTTCTCCCTTACCCCGTCGGGCAGGTCCCGCTTCGCGGATTGGTTTTCGTAGGCGATTGGCGACACGAGCACGACGCGGGGTGCAGTTTGGCCGTTGTAGGCTTTGCCTAACGTGTGCTGCACCCAAGCCTCCAGCTCAGCCTCGAAATTGGCGACCTTGGCCCGCCCGTCGAAAGATTCGTTGTAACCGAAAAAGGCGACGAGGGTGTCGGCTTTGAGGTGCGTGAGCCATTGGTCGGGGGTCGGGAAGAAACCCTCGCCCCGGTGGATTTTAAGTCCGGGGTGGAATTTCTCGGCACCGGGAAACGCCCACTGGGAAGAACGGGATGGATGCGGCCGAAACCCGGGAGTGTCGCCCACGTGACCCAGGTTGCGGAAGAGCAACGCGTGTTCGGGGTAGCGGAGGGCGAGTTCGGTTTCGATGCGGTGGTAGTAAACATCGCGCTCGGCGAGACCGTTTCCGATGAGCACGATGCGTTCGCCTTTGCCCGGAGGCGCGACGATTTGCGGGCGACGGGTGGTTGCTGGGCCGGGTTCGGCTTTAAAGGCATGGGGCGCGTCGTAGACTTTTGGCGGTTGCTTCGCAGCTGGCTCCTTCTTTGCGGCGGGCGTGTCGGCGCCTTCGGGTTGTTTAGCGGGTTGATTTCGGCCGGTATCGGCCACGACTTTTTGGACGAGCGGAGAGGCGGCGTAGATCGACGCGGGCAACGCTAGGCCGGCGACAACGAAAAGGGAAATTTTTGGGAGGGTCATAAGGGGTCGAAACAACATCCCGAATTTTACGGCGGTAAAATGGGACGAGAGAAGCCTGAATTCATTGCTGTCCGGAAAGCGGTGATGTGCGGAAATTTGCCGTTGCACCCAAATCGGTAAAAGCTCCCTTGCCAGGGTGGGCGCGACTCGCAACGTGGCGGGTTTCCATGAGTACCGCCGTCAAAATCTACGATACCACGCTGCGTGATGGCACGCAGGGTGAAGGGATCAGCTTCTCGGTCGCCGACAAGCTGCGCATTACCGAGCGGCTCGACCAGTTCGGCGTCGATTACATCGAGGGCGGGTTTCCGGGCTCAAACCCGCGCGATATCACGTTTTTCGCCGAGGCGAAGAACTTGAAGTTAAAGCACGCGAAGTTGGCGGCGTTTGGCTCGACGCGGCGCGCGGGCGGGAAAGCCGACGGGGATCCGCAACTGCGCACGCTCATCGACAGCGGGATGCCGGTGATGACGATCGTGGGGAAGACATGGACGTTGCACGTGACGGAAATCCTGCGGACGACGCTCGAGGAAAATCTCGCGATGATCGAAGATTCGACGCGCTACCTCGTCGCGCAGGGCCGCGAGGTGATCTACGACGCGGAGCATTTTTTCGACGGCTACAAGTCGGACCCGGAGTATGCGATCCGCACATTGGCCGCGGCGCTACGCGGTGGGGCGAGCAATCTTTCGCTCTGTGATACCAACGGCGGGACGCTCGTCGATGAGTTCAAGGCGATCGTGGGTCATGCCGTGCGCGAGTTTGGCGCGGAGAAGATCGGCGTGCATTGCCACAATGACAGCGGTCTCGGCGTGGCCCTCACCCTCGCGGGCGTGACGGCGGGCGCAACCCTCGTGCAAGGTACGGCGAACGGCTACGGCGAACGGGTGGGCAACGCCAACCTCACGACGGTGCTGGCCAATCTGTTTCTCAAGATGGACTGCACGGCGCGGTGCGCGACGAATCTGGCGCAGTTGCGCGATCTTTCGCTCTTCTTCGACGAGCTGGCGAATCTGCGCCCAGACCCGAAAGCGCCGTTTGTCGGGTTGTCGGCGTTTGCGCATAAGGGCGGGCTGCACGCCAACGCGGCGCAAAAAGTCGCCCGCAGTTACGAGCACATTGATCCGGCGCTGGTGGGCAATCGCACGCGGGTGCTGGTTTCGGACATGGCGGGACGGAGCAGTCTCGCGCTGAAGGCCAAGGAACTCGGGCTCGAACTTGACGAGAAACGACCGGAGATGAAGGCACTGATCGAACAACTGAAGGAGCGGGAGTTTCGGGGCTACGAATACGAGGCGGCGGATGCATCGTTCCGGCTGCTGATCTCGGCGGCGCTCGGAGAGCGGAAGACGTTTTTCGAAGTGGAGACTTACCGCGTCATCATGGAGCGGCACGGTGAGGAATTGTGGTCGGAGGCGACCATAAAAGTGAACGTCGGAGGCGAGTCGGTGCATACGGTGGCGGAGTGCACCGGGCCGGTGGGGGCGCTGGACAAGGCGCTGCGCCTGGCGTTGGAGAAGACATATCCGCAACTGCGCGAGTTGGTGCTGCGGGACTACAAGGTGAGAATTTTGGAGAGTGGAGCGGGAACAAATTCGCGCACGCGGGTGCTGATCGAGAGCGGCGACGGCAAGGCCGTCTGGGGGACGGTGGGCGTGAGTGACAATATCATCGATGCCAGCTGGGAAGCCTTGCGCGACGCGGTGGAATACAAGCTGGCGCGTGGTTGAGGGAACGGGAACGTCCGCCGGGGAGCGCTCAAGATTGGTCGGAAAAATATCTTGAACTCCGCGGGGCGAGCCGAGACTTTCACCCTTCATTTTTGGGGTAGGATACTCAAGTGGCCAACGAGGGCGGACTGTAAATCCGCCGGCTTACGCCTTCCTCGGTTCGAATCCGAGTCCTACCACCACTTTTCCAGCAGTGTACCGCGGTGGGTGCAGTAAGCACAGCTGAGGTTTGTGCCGTCAAGCGGCGCCCCCACGCGGAAAAGGTTCGTTTGGGTTGTGCGCCTTGCCTTGCTTCAGATGAGTCCGGCGTTGGCGAAACTGTAGTGGCCGAGGCCGGTGGGGTCGGCGGCGGGGCGGCCCATGATGATGTGGTCGATGAGTGGGATATCGACGGCTTTGGAAGCGGCGTGAATTTGACGGGTCATCGCGATATCGGGCGCGCTGGGGGACGGGTCGCCGCTCGGATGATTGTGGATGCAAATCACGGCGCTGGCGGATTCGCGCATGGCGGCACGAAACACTTCGCGCGGGTGTGCGAGGGTGCTGTTGGCGGTGCCGGAGGTGATTTCTTCGCGGCGGATTAGCCGGTTGCGGCGGTTGAGGCAAAGAATCCAGAATTTCTCCACTTCAAGTCCGGCGACGATGGGTTGCATGTAGGCGACGATCAGTTCGGCGCGGGTGAGTAGCGGAGTTTCACCGGTCTGTTGGCCCAACACCCGGCGGGCAACTTCGATGACGGTGACGAGTTGCAGGGCTTTGATCGGGCCGATGCCTTTGAATTTGCGGAAGTCGGCGGCGGACCAGCCGATGAGACCGGCGAGGGAGCCCGCATCCGCGACGAGGCGCTGGGCGAGAGTGAGGACATCTTGGCCGCGGGTGCCGCTGCGCAGGAGCATCGCGAGGAGTTCGGCATCGCCGAGAGCGGCGGCACCGAATTTTTGGAGCCGTTCCTGCGGGCGTTCGCCGAGCGCCGTCGCTTGCAGACGATTCTCCGGGAAGGGGGTCGGGACAGGATCGCTCATCGGGTTACGCAGGTTTCTGGTTGATGGAGCGGAGGTGAGCAATTCCTGTTCTCGGCATGGCTTCATCAACGTTGCGGGTAGTCGTCTGGGGCGAGAACGTGCACGAGCACAGCAACGCCAAGGTCGCGGCGATGTATCCCCTGGGCATGCACACGGTAATCGCGGCTGGTTTGCGGGAGTTGCTGCCCACGGCCGAAGTGAGCACGGCGACGTTGCAGGAAGCGGAGCACGGTTTGACCGAGGCGCGGCTGGCGGAGACCGATGTGCTGACGTGGTGGGGGCACAAGGCGCATGGCGAGGTGAGTGACGAGGTGGTAGCGCGCGTGCAGAAACGCGTGCTGGAGGGCATGGGCCTGATCGTGCTTCATTCGGGGCATTATTCGAAAATTTTCAAACGGCTGATGGGCACGACGTGCTCGTTGATTTGGCGCGAGGCGGACGAGAAAGAGCGTCTCTGGGTCTGCAATCCCGGGCATCCCATTGCGCAGGGCATCGGGCCGTATTTTGAACTGCCGCGGGAGGAAATGTATGGCGAGCCGTTTGGGGTGCCGCCGCCGGAGGAACAGGTATTTATCTCGTGGTTCGAGGGCGGGGAAGTGTTTCGCAGCGGGTGTTGCTACACGCGGGGTAACGGGAAGATATTTTATTTCCGGCCAGGGCACGAAACGTATCCGACGTATTTCGATGCGAACGTGCGGCGGGTGCTGGCCAACGCCGTGGAGTGGGCGCGACCGCCGGCGACGCGCTGGGTCGATTCCAGCCCGAACGCAAAAAATCCGCCGGAGAGGATCGCGCCGAAGGCCTGAGGCTCAGGAGGTGGTCGCGGGAGCGTCGGCAGCTTGGGCGGCCGCGAGACCGCGGCGTTCGTCGATGCAGCAGGTGACGATCAATCCGGCGACGAGAAAGCCGGCCAGCACGAGCAGTGCGGCGGTCGTGCCGAGGATGTCCTTGGCCAAGCCGAAGGGGATGGTGAGAACGGCGGCAGACTTGAAGACGAGACCCCAGAGCCCAAAAAACTCGGCGGAGCGGCTGGCCGGAGTGAGGTAGCAGAAAAACGCGCGGTTGGCGGCCCCGAGCGAGCCGAGGCCGAAGCCGATGAAGTTGCCCACGATCCAAAGCGGCCAGCGGGGGTAGGCTGCGGGATCGGCGGACTGCGTGCGGAGCCACGAAAACAAGGCGAAGCCGAAGGCGGCGAAAATCCAAACCGAGAGGAGCACGACAGTCATGCGCTTGTGGCCGAAGCGGTCTTGGAAAAACGCCGGGATGAGCGTTCCGATCACGCCGGATACGGTGATGACGGCGACGAACAGAACAAGTTGGACCTCGTTGAAGCCGAACTCGGCGGCGAGAATCGAGGCAAACATCACGATCACCGTCATGCCGGTGCCGTAAAGTAGAGATGCGCCGAGGAGCACGGCGAGATCGCGGAATTCGGCGGCCTGGCCGATTGTGCTTTTGAGCTGGCGGAGGGTGTCGGTAAAGAGCCGGTGCGCGGGTGTGCCGGCGGGGGCGGGACGTTCCCGGAGTCCGCGGAGCGTGGGCAGCGCCAGCGCGAAGAACCAGAGGCCGGCGAAGACGAAGATTGGGCGCCACTGGTCGGGCGATTCTAATTTGAGGCCGATCATGAGACCGGCGGTGACGACCAGCAGGAGCAAGGCGGCGGAGTAGGCGCAGGCCCAGGAGAACGCGGAGACGCGGCCGAAGTGTTCGCGCGCGGAAAGCTCGGGCATGAAGGAGGCGAGAAAGTTTTCGCCGAGGGAAAACATGAAGTTCGCGGGGATGTAGAGGGCAATGGCCAGGGCGATCTGGCCGGGCTGGATAAGAGCGAGAGCGCAGGTGAAAGCGGCGCAGGTGAAGCCGGTGATCAGTAGGCCGGCTTTTTTCCACGCGCGAGCGTCGGCGAGGGCTCCGGCAAAGGGCGACACGATGACGACGAGCACCATGCTCGCGGCGTAGGTGAGCGTCCAAATCAGGTCATCTCTCGCCGGATCGCGGACCACGACCTTTTGAAAAAAGATCGAGAACAGCAGCGTATTGATGATGAGCGTGAATGATTGGTTCGCGACATCGAAGGAAATCCAGGACCAGAGCTGGCCTTGGCGGGGCAGGCCGCGTAGCGGGTAGAGGCGGGATAACCGGGAGGGCGGCACGGCGGAAAGTTGCGGTTAACTTCCCGGCGTGAAAAGGCGGAACTGGCCGGCGTGGTTGGCCCGCGCGAAGGCGGGCCCGGGCCGGACTCAGTAGTGCTTCACGTAGCCGTTGCGGCGGAGGCGCTCGAGCCAGCGCTCTTGGCTGGTGCGGGCCATCTGGGACACGAGGAGACGCTCAATCTGGTCGCGAACTTCGTCGATGGCTTGGTTACCGGCAAACTTGCGCTCTTCGGCGAAGAGAATGAAGCAGCCCTCGGGAAGAATGACGGCCGCCGTGATTTCACCCGCCTTCAGATCAAAAAGGGGCTTGGCAAATTCCTCCTTGAGGTCCGAGCGTTTTTGCCAGCCCCAATCGCCGCCCTTGGCGCGGCGGGAGTCTTGACTGTATTCGCGGGCAAGCTCCTCAAATTTGGAGCCGGCGCGGAATTTGGCGATGAGCTCGTCGGCCTTGGCCCGGAGGCCGGCGTCGGTCGTATCGTCGACCCGGGAGAGCTGGATGAGGCGGAGGTGGACGCTGTCCTCTTGGAAAAAGCGGTCTTTGTTTTCGCGGTAGAACGTCTCGATGCGCACGGGGCTGACCACGCTTTGCGATTTCCGCTGCTGCTGCTGCATGTAGTGATAGATAATATCCTCTTCGATCTCCGAGCGGTATTCCCGCAGGGTGACGCCTTTGCCTCGGAGGTAGGCGAGGAACTTGGAGCGATCGTTGTCGAACTGCTCGGTCAAGATATCGGCGATGCGATTGTCGATGTAGCTCTCGGGAATGCGGCGAACCTCTTTTTCGTCTTTGGCCTTCCGAAATTCTTTAACGATCAAAACCTTGTCGATGAGGTCTTGGATGACTTGGTCTTGGAGAGATTCGAGTTTCTCGTTGAACTCTTTCTCATTGCGGGCGTCGCGCTGGATTTGGGGAATGAGCGGGGCGATCTCGCGGCGGATGTCGTCGACGGTGATGACTTTTTGCTCGGCGATCGCGGCGATGCCGTTGGCGAAACGCATGTTCAAGCCGTCGTTTTGGGCTAGGGTGGAGGTGAGCGAAGCGAGTGCGCAACCGATGAAGGCGAGACTTCGAGAGATGGTCATGGGGTCGGCAGGTTATTCAAAAATACGATTACTTCTTTCAAACGTAGAAGTGGTTTCGGAGCGGTCAACCGTGGAAACCGGGTGCCGTGCATCACCCAGTCGTCGCGCTGGCTGCTCTGACGCCGACACTTCAGACGCGTCGATTCGGTTTCGACGGAAAGGATGGCTTTTTGTTCCGCCCGAATTCGGATCTCGGTGATCAAAAGCAAGGCCCTGACCTCGTCGCCAAATTTGCCGAAACGGTCGCGGAGGTCGGCTTCCACCTGCTTGAGGGTCGCGAAGGTATCGGCGAGGGCGAGTTTGCGGTAAAAGTCGATGCGCAAACGGGTTTCGCCGACATAGGCGGCCGGAATCCGGGCTTGGATAGGCTCGACGGCGGGACCTTCGTTGGCGGCGTCTTCGGCATCGCGAATCGCCGTGTAGCTATCGACGTGGCGGCCGCGGCTTTGGGCGTCCCGGGGGGTGCCGTCGCCGACGAAGACGAAGTCGAGTTTCACGCTGGCGCGGATGGCGGCGGCGGTCTTGTCGCCTTTGAGCCGGGCGACGGATTGGCGGAGCAACTGGCAGTAAAGTTCGAAGCCCACGCCGACGATGTGGCCGCTTTGCTCTGAGCCGAGGAGGTTGCCGGCGCCGCGGAGTTCGAGGTCGCGCATGGCGATGCGGAAGCCGGCGCCGAGCTGGTTGTGCTGGCGCATCGCGCCGAGGCGCTCGCGGGCGATCTCGAGGAGCTTGGTGTGACGGTGGAGGAGCAGGTAAGCGTAGGCCTGGTGCTTGAAACGGCCGACGCGGCCCCGGAGTTGATAGAGTTGGGAGAGGCCGAAACGGTCGGCGCCCTCGATGATGATCGTATTGCAGTTGGGGATATCGAGGCCGCTCTCGATAATCGTGGTGCAGATGAGAACCTGATACTTGGTGGCAACGAAATCGGTCATGATGTGTTCGAGTTCGTCAGCTTCCATCTGACCGTGGCCCACGCCGATTGTGAGTTCGGGCAGCAGTTGGCGAAGGCGCGCGGCGACGAGTTCGATCGTCATGATCCGGTTGTGCAGATAAAAAACTTGGCCGCCGCGCCGCACTTCGTGGCGGATGGCGTCGACCACCAGTTGCTCSKC
>NSIG01000039.1 GCA_002737275.1 Opitutia bacterium | reverse complement strand
CGGGGGATCGGCGTCGCGCTCATGGCGAGCACATCGACGGTGGCTCGCATGCGCTTGAAGGCTTCTTTGTGTTTCACGCCGAAGCGTTGCTCCTCGTCGATGATGACGAGCCCGAGTTCGCGAAATTTGACGTCGGCCTGGAGGAGTCGGTGCGTGCCGATGAGGATATCAACTTGGCCGGCGGCGGTGGCCTCCAGAATTTTTTTCTGCTCCGCCCGGGTGCGGAAACGGCTGACCATCTCGACGGCGATGGGGTAGCCGGCCATGCGCTCGCGGAAGGTATTAAGATGCTGCTGAGCGAGAACGGTGGTCGGGACGAGCAACGCGACTTGGCGACCGCTTTGAACGGATTTGAAGGCGGCGCGGATAGCGACCTCGGTTTTTCCGAAACCGACGTCGCCGCAGATGAGACGATCCATGGGCCGGGTTTTCTCCATGTCGGCTTTGGTGTCGGCGATGGCTTTGAGCTGGTCACGCGTCTCGGTGTAAGCGAACGAACCCTCGAACTCTCGCTGCCAAGCGGTGTCGGGCGGGCAGGCGAAACCGGGTTGGGCCTCGCGCTCGGCATGGATGCGGAGCAACTCGGCGGCGAGATCGATAGTCGATCGTTCGGCGGCTTGGCGGGCTTTCTCCCAGCGCCCGGAGCCGATGCGGCCGAGTTGGGGCTTGGTCTTGCTGAGGCCAACATAGCGGCTGATCAGATGGGATTCCTGGAGCGGAACGTGAAGCGTGACATGGTCGTCGAACTCGAGGGTGATGACTTCTCGGATGCCCTGCGCGGTATCGAGTTTGGACAGGCCGCGGTAGAGGGCGATCCCGTGCTGGAGATGGACCACGAAGTCGCCTTCGACGAGTTCGGAGAAATCGAGCAGTTGGTCGACTTGGGCGCGCTGGGCGGAGGCGCGAACGATGCCGGTGGGGCGGCGGGCGCGTTGCCGACCGAAGATCTCGGTCTCGGTGACGAGCACGAGACCGGCGGGACTGGCGCCGAATTCGGTCCAGTGGAGCGCGGGGCGGGCGGGGCCGAAGGCGACTTTGAAGCCCTCGTTGAGCGCGCCGCGAAGAAAGATCGGTTTGAGGATTTTGAGCGACGGATCCTCGGCGATGATCTCGCGGATGCGTTGCTCTTCGCCCTCCTTGGCGGCGACGACGGCGACGGCATAGCGGGCCTTGCGCCAGGCGGCGACCTGGCGGAGGAAGCGGCTGCGGGCGTCGACCTCGACCTGCAGGCGCTCTTGCGCGACGAGGGAGTCGTCGGGGTAAGTGCGGTGATGGGCGAGGCTCTCGGTATCCCAAGTGAGTTCAGTTGCGGGCGTGGCGAGCAACGAGGTGGCCTCGTCAAGATCGCTCAAGGCGAAGTGGGCGGTGCAACGGGCGGCGAGCGGCGTGAAGCCGTCGAAGCCCTCGCGTGCGAACGTGCTGAACGACGTCTCGAGCAGGGCGGGCTCGATGAGGACGAGGTGGGCGGTGGGCGGGAGGTAGTCGGCGAGGCCGGCTTGGGCAAGAGCGAGTTTGATGCGCGGCGAGGCGGAGAGGGTGATGTGCGCGATGGACTCGCCGGAACGTTGCGTGATGGGGTCGAAGGCCCGGATCTCTTCAAGTTCGTCCCCGAAGAAATCGAGACGGTAGGGCTGCGTCGCGGTGACGGGGTAGACGTCGATGATGCCGCCGCGAATCGCATAGTGGCCGGGAGATTCGCAGACGGCTTCGGAATCGTAGTCGAGGGCGCTGAGCTGTTCGAGCAGACCGGCGAACGAAAGGGTGGTGCCGCGGGTAAGGGTGAGCTCGCGGGCGGCGAAGGCCTCGAGGGCGGGGACGTTTTGGAGCAGCGCGGCGGGGGTCGAAAGAACGAGGAGTTGAGAACTGACAACCGAAGGTTGATGGCCGGCGAGCGGGCGGAGAGCGCGAAGTTTCGACAGCGCGGTGAGGCGGTCGCTCGAGGCGGCGAAGGCTTCGCGCATATCGCGGGTGTCGGGCTGGGACTCGGGGAAGACGAGAACAGTGAGCGGCGTCGATGTGCCGGCGGCAGCGTGGAAGAACGCGATGTCTTCCGCGAGTTGCTCGGTGAGTTTGGGCTCGTCGGCGATGACGAGCCAGACGGAGGACGGATGGGCGCGGACCAACTCGGCCAAAACGGCACCGCGGGCCGCGGGGCAGATGCCGGTGAGGCGTTGAGGAGGAAAGGCAGGTGCAGGGGCGGACATGGCGGGCGCGGGCCGAGCCGCGGCGGGAGCGCGGATGGCCTGACGGTAAAACTAGACGGGAGGCTGCGACTTGAGGGTTTCGAGCGCGATGCGGGCGGCGGCTTCTTCGGCGAGTTTTTTCGAGTTGCCGGCACCTTGGCCCAGAGGCTTGTCCTTAAAATAGACCTCGACGAAGTAGTGGCGCTCGTGGTCGTGGCCCTCGGTGCGGACGACTTCGTAGCGGACGGCGTTGTTGCCGTGTTTGGGTTGAACCAACTCCTGCAAACGCCCCTTGGGGTTGTGCAGATCGCCGACTGAGCCGAGGCGAGCGTTGAGATCGCCGATGATCGCCAACATCACCCGACGGGTGGTGGGCCAATCGCTGTCGAGATAGATCGCCCCGAACAGGGCTTCGCACGCGTCCGCGAGGCTAGATGCGCGGGTCTGGCCACCGGTGTTTTGCTCGCTGATGCCCAAGCGCAGGCAGGCGTCGAGACCGAGGTCGCGCCCGAGCTGGGCGAGAAACGAACCTTTCGCGAGGGCGGCGCGGCGGCGGCTGAGGTCGCCTTCGCGCTCGTGGGAGTAGTGGACGAAGAGCTTTTCGGTGAGCACCAACTGGAGGACGGCATCGCCGAGGAATTCAAGGCGCTGATTGCTTTCGGTGACGTGCGGATTGCCTTGGAGAAACGACTGGTGCGTGACGGCCCGGAGCAACAGTTCGGAATTGCGGAACGTGTAGCCGAGGCGCTGCTGCAGTTGATTCAGGGGCGAGTGCATCAGGAGCTGGCGCTGGCGTAGCGGCGGAGGCCACGGTGAAAGATGACCAACGCTGCCACAAACCAGGCGATGGTGGCGGCGAGAAGAGCGAGCACCCAGTTGGGTTGGAAGCCGCGGAGCAGGATTTCGGCGGGAGCGTTGCTTACGACCACGACTGGCAACAGCCAGACGAAGACGACGCTGGCCAGCCCCTTAAACGCGGCGCGCGGCAGCCGGGAAAACTCCGAAAGAGTGAAGTAACTGCCCTCGATTCCTTGCGCGCTGGTCAGCCAGAAGGCCAGCGAGATGGTGATTACGAGCATGCTGTAATGGATGATCAAGCCGCAGAAGATCATCGCGGCGTAGAGGAACAGGTTGAGGGCACTGGGCTGGAGGCCGAGTTGATTGGCGGAGTAGGCGATGACGCCCATCGCTACGAAGGAGTTGAGCAGACCGTCGAGGTCGAGTTTGCGCGTCGAGGCCATGAACAGGATGTTGCCGGGCTGCGCCAAAAAGAAATCGAAGGCGCCGCTCTTAATGTTGCGGCCCATCTCGAAAAGACTGCTCCAGAAAAATCCCATGAGAAACCGTTGGATGAGCAGTGACGTGCCGACGAGGAGCAGCATCTGGTATTTGCTCCAGCCGGCGATGGAGTCGGTGTGCTCATAAATGACGGCGATGAGCAGCAGATTCACGGCCATCCACAAGAGCTCCACGGTGGCCCAAAGAAAAAAATCGAAACGAAACATCAGAGTCCGCGTGATCGAGTAGCGGGCGCTCGCTAGCCAGATTTGGAAATAGTTGGGCATCGGGACGGTGATGTTCGATTTTAGATTCTTGATTTTCGATCCGCAGAAGAGGCGCGGATGCGATAGCGACGGTGGTTTGGGAATCGAAAATCGAGAATCCAAAATCAAAAATCTCATCAGCCGCCGACGGCGGTGTGACGGCGGAGCCCGCGGCGCCAGAGAACGGTGTTGAGACCGAGCAGGGCGACGGCCCAAAAAAGCTGAATAGCGAAGCCCTGATATGTCGCGGCGAGATCGATGCGGCCCGTGAGGATCGCAGTGGGGAAATAAGTCTGGTAGTAGAACGGGAGAAGTTTCGCGATTTCGAGGATCCAGACGGGCAGGAGGTCGAGCGGAAACATCTGCCCGCCCAAGAGCGACTCGATGGCCATGGACAGAATCACGAAGCCCTGAATCTCAAGAAACCAGAAGGTTAACATGCCGAAACAGTAGGCGATGCTGAATTGAATAAAGGCCGAAAGCAGCATCGCGGGAATCACGAGGGCGTAGCGCCAAGGGTCGGTGGGCAACGTAAGGTAAGAATGCAGAAAAGGCAGGACGAGGCACAGCGGGATCAGGATGAGCGCGCCGCTAACGAGGCGGGCGGCGACGAAAATGCTGAAGCGGTAGGAGAAATAGTTGATCGGTTTTAAGATGAACTGGTTGATGAGGCCGCTGCGGATTTCTTCGCTGATCTGGTAGTCTTCGTTAAAGGCTCCGACGAAGAATTGCATGACCAGCATCACCAGAAAATAGGTGAGTGTTTGCTCGAAGCTGAAGCCGCCGATGTGGGGTGTGCCGACGTAGGCGGCGCCCCAGAGGATAAACACGACCGCGAGGTGAAAGAGCGAAAAAAAGCCCCGCACGGCGAAGTTGACCCGGTAGACGAGATTGCTCTGAAGGCCGATGAGGAAGGATTGATAATACTTGGCGGAAGCGGAAAACACGGGGAAGGAAGTCGTGGAATGGGTAGTGGGTCGCGAATCGGTGCAAGCCGCGGCGCAAAATTCCGTGAGCGCGGTGAGGCGCTACTTTTTGGCCAAGCCGAAGCGCGCGATCACCTCGTCAGCGAGATTTTTGTAGGCGGCGGCACCGGGGCTCGAGCGGTCGTAGGCAAAGATGGTTTTGCCGAAGCTGGGAGCTTCGCTCAGTCGGACGGTGCGGGGGATGACGCTCTTGAAAATTTTATCCGGCAGATGTTTTTTCACCTCGTCCACGACTTGGCGGGAGAGGTTGGTGCGCAGATCGAACATTGTCATGACGATGCCGCCGAGTTGGAGGTCGTCGTTGATGTGGGCGGCCTTGAGGCGATCGACGTTGCGTAGAATTTGGCCGAGGCCTTCGAGGGCCAAGTATTCGCACTGGAGCGTGATGAGCAGGTAGTCGGCTGCGGCGAGGCTGTTCATGGAGAGCATCCCGAGAGCGGGCGGGCAGTCGATGATAATGGCGCGGTAGTCTTGGCTGGCGCGGATGGGCGCGAGGACAGTTTTGAGGCGGAGAAGGTAGTTTTCCGTCGAAGCGAGTTCGATCTCGGCGGCCGCAAGATCCTCCTCGCTGGGAATGAGGGCGAGATGCTCGATGGAGGTGGGCGTGATCATTGCGAAGGCATTGCCCTCGCCGCGGAGCGGACCGTAGAGGCTGCGGCCCTCTTGTTTTTCGACGCCGATGGCACTGGTGGCGTTGGCTTGGGGATCGAGATCGATCAAGAGCGTGTGGATTTTTTGCTCGGCGAGAGCGGCGGCGAGGTTGACGGCGGTCGTGGTCTTGCCGACGCCGCCTTTTTGATTGGCGATGGTGAAAACGGTGGTGGGCATGCGGAGGAGTTGGGTCTGCGGTGAAGGGAAGCGGGCGGCAAGCATGGGAATGCGCGATTTCATTTCCGGCCTTGCGGGACGGGAAATATCCCTACACGTTCCGCGTCCTTGAAAGTTTGGCGCGGTTGCCAAGTGGTAAGGCCGAGCTCTGCAAAAGCTCTATGCGCCGGTTCGATTCCGGCCCGCGCCTCCAAACTTTCCACCGACGGAGCATCAGGCTTTTGGTTTCGGGGCGAATGGTTCGGCGAGGTCGCCCCGGGAATTCTCCAAAAGCACCGAGAACCGGAAGGTGATACCTTCGCCGAGGCGACTTTCGAC
Organism: Opitutia bacterium; assembly: GCA_002737275.1. Classification (GTDB taxonomy): domain Bacteria; phylum Verrucomicrobiota; class Verrucomicrobiia; order Opitutales; family Opitutaceae; genus Tous-C4FEB. Next base: position 16,841 of record NSIG01000039.1, on the reverse strand, counting down.
GGAAATCGTGCCGCCCATCAGTTCGCAGAGGCGTCTGGAGGTGACCAAGCCGAGTCCGGTGCCAGCACGGAGGCGGTGCGTCGAGGTGTTTGATCTGACTGAAGGGCTTAAACAGACCGGCGATCTTGTCCGCCGGCAGGCCGATCCCGGTGTCGGCCACGGTGAAGCAGGCCAATAGCTGTTGAGTTTCATAATCAAACCCACGGGCAAGATTTCCGCGCCACCTCGGAACCCGCAGTCTAAAAATCAACAGCCATGGGCATGAGTCGTTCGCTGCTCCCATTGATTTGGGATCCGTGTCCACTTGGGTCTATTCGTGGTTCAACTGCCGTGTTTAGTTTCACTGGGAAGGGGAAACGGGAAATCCTTTGCTTTAGAAACAGGGGCTGGACGCCCCTGCCACGGCGCGGCGGGCGGTTCGGAGACCGCGCCCTACTTCGCGCGGGCCCAAGCTTTTTGGAGTTCGGCGCGGAGGACGGCGGCGTCGGGCCATGCCGGGGGCAGGCCCGTGATGTTGTAACCGCCGCCGCCGGGAGAATACGGTCCCATCTCGGGGCAGGCAAAGAGGGTCCGGTTCTTGTTCGACGGAGCCTTTTTCCATAGCGCCATGAAGGCTTCGACGAAAACTAAGTAGCTTTTTACCTCGGGTGTAAGCGCGCCGCGATGGGTGACGGGGACTTGGCAGTGATGGCCGTTGAAAGGGCGGAAGTGGGCTTGCTCGCTGTGTTGGACGAGTGCGGGGTGATCGAGGAGTCGCTCGATGTAGTTGCCGGGATGCAGGTGCTTCACGCTGGCGATGTGAGAGAAATCGAAATTCATCCGGATGAGGCGGCCGGTGGCGCGGTGGTAGCGCTCGGCGATCTCGTAGGTCTTTTCGGGCGTCTCGGTGCAGCAATCGCGGTGAACTTCGAGAGCGGGAAAGACACCGCCGATTTTCTCGGCGGCGCGGTCGAGGGCGAGCCAGTGTTTGGTGGCGAGGGCGGGTGGGGTGTCGTGATTGTCGAGTTGGACGTTGATGTGGACGGCACCGGCTTCCTTTTGCTCGCGGAGGCGGTCGGCAAACTCGGTGGGGTCGTCGGTGGAGATGAAGCCGAGGATGTGGCGGAGCCCGTGTTTCTCCGCGAGGCGACGGTGTTCGGGGGTGACGCGGGTGGTGATGCCGTCGAAGCCGGCGGCGGCGACGGCCTTGATTTTCTTTTCGAGCGACCACTCTTTGGCGGGCGAGGGGTGGCCGACGAGGGACCAGAGGTTGGCGATGTGCGCGATGGTCATGGGAGTTTCGATTTTTGAGGTTCGATTTTCGATTTCGGAATTTCGGAAGAGGCGCGGGGGGCGGCGGTGATTTTCTGGAAATCGAAAATCCCGAATTGAAATTCGAAATTCCGCTCAGGCGTGGCGGCCTTTGAATGTGAGCTCGGCGACGCCGCTCTTATCGAGGGCGCCGAGGCCGAGGGCGTGCATGCGGTCGAATTGGAGTTTGGTGGCGGCGGCGAGCGGCATCGGCAGGCCGGTTTCGGCCCCGAGGACCCAAGCGATGGTGGAGTCTTTGGCGGCGTGGGCGCCGGAGAAGTAACAGGAATGGTCGCGGTTTTGCATGTCCTCGCCGTCGGTCTTGAGGACTTGGGAGTTGGCGCCGGTTTGGGAAAACACTTCGCGGAGCATCGTGAGATCGAGCCCGAGGGCAGCACCAAGACCGAGGCCCTCGGCGAGACCGGCGGTGTTGATGTTCATGACCATGTTGACGAGGGCCTTGACCTGCGCGGCTTGGCCGGTGCCGCCAATGTAGCGAAGGGCGGTACCGAGTTTTTCGAGGATGGGGAGCACCCGATCAAAGACGGCTTTTTCGCCGGCGCACATGAGGTAAAGCGTGCCGTTGCGGGCTTGGGGGATCGACGAGGCCATGCAGCCTTCGAGGCTGGAAGCGCCGGCGGCGAGGGCGCGGCGCTCGATCTCGACGTGAATCTTGGGTGTGAGGGTGGCGCAGTTGATGAAAATCTTGCCTTTCGCGCCGAGGAGCAGGGAGTCGCCGGTTTCGCCGAAGACGGCGAGCTGGGAGGCATCATCGGTGACGACCGTGATGATCACGTCGGCGGCGGCGGTGACCGCCGCGAGAGAGGGGGCGTGGAGCGCACCGAGCTCGGCGGCGAGGGTAGCGGCGGAGGGGGCGTGGGCGTCGTAGACGGCGGTCACGCTGAAGCTACAATCCTTGAGGCGGCGGGCCATGTTGGCCCCCATGCGACCGACTCCGACGAAGGCGATTTTTTGCGACATAATGATAAAGGGAGGGGGTTGAGCTAGCGGGCGAAAAACGGGTTGTGCTGGCGCTCCTGCGTGAGCGTGGTGAGGGGGCCGTGGCCGCAGGCGAAGACGGTGTCGCGGTAAAGCGTCATGAGTTTGGTGCGGTTGTTCTCAAACTGGTCCTTAAAGTTGGTGGGGCTGCCGCCCATTGAACTCGCGAAGATGGAATCGCCGACGATGGCGAGGGGCCAACTGAGGCCGCTGACGACAAAGGAACTCATGCCGGGGGAGTGACCAAAGGTGTAGAGGGTCTTGACGGCTAGTTCGCCGAAATGGAAGTGGGCGTTCTCCTTGAAGGTTTGCGCGCCGGGCGCAGCGGAGGGCTCCAATTCGCTCGCCCAAACCGTTGCTTTGGTCGCGGCGACGAGTTTGGGCAGGTCGGCGATGTGGTCGTCGTGGGTGTGGGTGAGAAAGATGGCGGCAACGCGGAGTTTTTCGGCTTCGATCAAACTGATCATGTCGTCGCAGTTGGCCCCGGTGTCGAACACGGCGGCTTCCCGGGTGCCGCTGTCCCAGATCAGGTAGCTGTTGACCGTCATGTCCTCGAAGGCGGTGTTGAACATCGCGAAGCCGCGTTTGAAGAGCGGGGCCTCGGGATACCAAGATTTGTGGGCGAGGGCGACCAAGGCATCGACGCTCAGACGCAGGTGGCGCGCGACCCGGCGGATAACCAATTCGTTGACTTGACCGCTCTTGACGGCGGCGAGCTCGGGTAGGCTGATTTCGGCGCGCTGGGCGAGATCAGCGTCGGAAATCTTCAAACCGCGCTGGGCTTTGTTGATGACGTCGTTGAAATTATCTTCGAGCGGAATTCGGGGCATAGGTCCAAAACGGTGCGGCGGGTGCCGGGGCGTGCAAGCTGAATGGCGGTGAAAGAATGCGGGGCGTCGAGCCGGGCTCGGGCGGGCGGGTGTAGCCGGAACGGGCCCTGCACGCTCGCTGCCGGTCGGTGGGCGAAACGGGGTTGGAGGAATAATTTTGATTCATGACGTAATGAAACAGGCTCATGGCATTGCGCCTGCTTATGGCTCCGTCATCGCCTATGAAATCCCTTCTAAACATGTTTCGATTCCGGCTGGGGCTGGTAGCTGTGCTACTTGTCACCGGCACCGTGTGGGCCCAAACGCCCGCTGCTACCCCTGCGGCCCCGCCGCCGCCCACCGCCGAAGAGCGCCTCGCCGCGCTTGAGGCCTACGTCAACAACGTCGACCCGGTCAAAGGCCCGCTGGTCGGTGTCGCCGGCCCCGGCCACAACGCCTGGATGATGACCAGCGCTGCGCTCGTGCTCTTCATGACGTTGCCCGGTCTCGCGCTTTTTTACGGCGGCCTCGTTCGCCGGAAAAACGTCCTCTCCGTGCTCGCCCAATGTCTCGGTATCACGGGCCTCGTCACCCTCATGTGGTGGGCGTTTGGCTACAGCTTGGTTTTCGGCAAAAGCTTCAACAGCCCGTTCCTCGGCGGCACCGAATACTTCTTCCTGAAGGGCGTCACCAGCGCGCCCAACACCGACTACGCCTACTGGATTTCCCAGAACGTGTTTTCGATGTATCAGATGATGTTCGCGATCATCACCCCGGCGCTGATCGTCGGTGCGGTCGCCGAGCGCATGAAGTTTTCCGCGATTCTGCTCTTCGTCGCGATCTGGATGGTCGTCGTCTACTTCCCGTTGGCCCACATGATCTGGGGCGTGACCGGCTTCATGAACGGCGTCTGGAACGGCGACGCGGTCATCAAGGCGATCGACTTCGCCGGCGGCACCGTGGTCCACATGTCCTCGGGTTGGTCCGCGCTCATCCTCTGCATCATCCTCGGACCGCGCCTGGGCTTCGGTAAGGAAAAAATGGCGCCGCACAGCCTCGTGCTGTGCATGGTCGGCACCGGCATGCTCTGGGTCGGCTGGTATGGTTTCAACGCCGGCAGCGCGCTCGCCGCCGACGGCGTAGCGGCCAACGCCTTCATGACGACCACGCTCGCCGCCGCCGTCGCCGCGTTCACGTGGGGCATGATCGAAAAACTGTCCCGCGGCCACGCCTCGATTTTGGGTTTTTGTTCCGGCGCGGTCGCCGGGTTGGTCGTGATCACGCCGGCCGCCGGCTTCGTGGACCCGACCGGCGCAATCGTCATCGGCGTGATTGCCGGCGCCGTGCCGTATTTGGCCTGCACCAAGATGAAATCGATGTTCAGGTACGATGACGCGCTCGACACCTTTGGCGTCCACGCCGTGGGCGGCACGCTCGGGGCTCTCGTTACCGGCTTCCTCGCTACCGCGAGCGTCAATTCCAACCTCACCGGCTCCTACGCGACCAAGAACGGTCTGGCAAAGCTCGTGACCGACGGCGGACTCTGGCTCGAACAGGCCAAGGCCATCGGCATCACGCTGGTGCTCTCGATCCTCGCGACGGTGGTGATCGCCTACCTCGTGAAAGCCCTTGTCGGATTGCGGCCCGCGCCGGAAGCCGAGTCGCAAGGGCTCGACATCACCGACCACCAAGAAGAAGGCTATATCAACTGAGTTAACCCTCAATCTTTCCATCCATGAAATTCATCACCGCCATCATCAAACCCTTCAAACTCGACGAAGTGAAAGAGGCGCTGAGCGCCGTCGGTATCGAAGGCATGACCGTCACCGAGGTAAAGGGCTACGGCCGCCAAAAAGGACACACCGAGATCTACCGTGGGAGCGAATACACGGTCGATTTTCTGCCAAAAGTGAAAATCGAGATCGCTGTGACCGACGATCTCGTCGGCAAGGCGGTCGAGGCGATCACGAAGTCGGCCAAGACCGGCAAGATCGGCGACGGCAAGATCTTCGTGATGCCGCTTGAGGAAGTGATCCGCATCCGCACCGACGAGCGCGGTGAGGCGGCGGTTTGAGCGTTTTTTAAATTGATCCGAAGGCCGGCTCGTAGGAGCCGGCCTTTTTCGTTCAAAGCCGGTTGGCCTCGTGGCGGATCGAGCGCTGGTAGGTGGTGATGCCGGGATCTTCGCTGGTGTCGGCGAGAGCGAGCAAAAGAAGCTTGGTGGCTTCGGCGTGGTTGCCCTGGGGATGGAGCGTCAAAGCGAGGAAAACGTCGAATTCACGATGGTCGGGAAATTGCTCTTGGCCGGACCGCAGGACCTCGGCGGAGCGGGCGAGTTGGCCGGTGTGACGGAGCGTGGAGCCGAGACCGAGGAGCGCGCCGGCGAGTTCGTTGGGCGCGAGGCCGAGGGCGATGGCGCGTTCGTAGTGGGGAACGGCTTCTTCGGAGCGGCCGAGCACGTCGCTCGTCCACGCGAGCTGGTAGGCGATCTCGGGCACGTGGGGAAAACGGGCGTCGAGTTGCTGGAGCAGGCCCAGGACGTGATCCACTTGGCCGCCGTGGCGGGCGCCGATGATGGCGTCGAGTTCGGGTTTCCAGTCGGACATCGGAAAAGAAGAAAGCGCGGAGGTAAGCGCCGCGCTTTCGGATTTAGGGTGAGGTCGCTCAGTTGGCTGGAGCGGCGCCGGGGGCGGCGGGCTTGACCGTCTTTACGGCGAGGGCACGGGTGGCGATCTCGACCTTGAGGCGAGCGAGGTAGTCAGCGAAGGGCATGACGCCCTCGTCGCCCTTGGCGCGGCTGCGGACGCTGATCGACTGGGTCTCGGCTTCCTTGCCGCCAAGGACGAGGGTATAGGGGACCTTGTCGATTTCGGCGCGGCGGATTTTGGCTCCGAGCTTGTCGCTCTGTTCGTCGAGTTTGGTGCGGACGCCTGCGGCCTTGAGCTGCGCGAGCAGGTGCGCGCCGTAGTCGTTCACGCGGTCGGTGATCGGCACGAGGCGGACTTGTTCAGGGGCAAGCCACACGGGGAAATCGCCGCCAAAGTGCTCGATGAGCACGCCGCAGAAACGCTCCATCGAGCCAAAGGGCGCGCGGTGGATCATGACGGGGCGGTGCGATTGGTTGTCGGCGCCCATGTAGTGGAGGTCGAAACGCACGGGGAGATTGTAGTCCACCTGCACGGTGCCCAGCTGCCACTCGCGGCCGATCACGTCTTTGATGACGAAGTCGATTTTGGGGCCGTAGAACGCGGCCTCGCCGGGTTCCTCGGTGAAGGGCACGCCGAGGGTTTTTGCAGCCTCGCGGCAGGCGTCCTCGGCTTTGTCCCAGTTGGCGGTGTCGCCGGTGTATTTGTTGGAGTCGGGATCGCGGAGGCCGACGCGCACGCGATAGTCGGCCATACCGAGGGTGGTGAGAACGGTTTTCACGAGGGCCAGGCAGCCGAGGACCTCGGCTGCGACCTGATCCTCGGTGCAGAAGAGATGGGCGTCGTCTTGGGTAAAGCCGCGGACGCGGGTCATGCCGTTAAGTTCGCCGGATTGTTCCCAGCGGTAAACGGTGCCGAACTCGGCGAGGCGCACGGGCAGATCTCTGTAACTATGAGGCTGGGACGCGAAGATCTTGATGTGGTGCGGGCAGTTCATCGGCTTCAGCATGAAGCCATCGAGGAGCTTGGCCGGATCCATGACGCGGTCTTGGCCGATCATTTCTTTGCCGACGCGGGTGTTGAGCTGGTCGGCGAATTGCGAGGAAACGGCTTCGAGACGCGCGGTGAGTTCGGCGCAGCCGCAGCCTTCAGCGGACATCTTGGCGAGAGCGTCGGGCTCGGCGAACGCGGGGAACTGCGACTCCTTGTAGTATGGGAAGTGGCCTGAGGTTTTGTAGAGCGAGAGTTTGCCGATGTGCGGCGTAAAGACCTGCGAGTAACCCTGTTTGCGGAGCTCGCCGCCGATGAAGTCCTGCAATTCTTGGCGGATGATCGAGCCGTTGGGCGTCCAGAGGATGAGGCCTTGGCCGACATCTTCGTCGATGTGGAAGAGCTTCAGATCGCGGCCGAGTTTACGGTGGTCGCGGGCCTTGGCCTGCTCTTGGCGGTCGAGGTATTGGTCGAGTTCTTCGCGCGTGGGGAAGGCGGTGCCGTAGATGCGCTGGAGCTGTTTGTTCTTCTCGTCGCCGCGGTGGTAGGCGCCGGCGATGGACAGAAGTTTGAAGGCTTTGAGCTTGGAGGAGTAGCGCACGTGCGTGCCGGCGCAGAGATCCATGAACTCGCCGTTCTGGTAGAAAGAGATTTTCTCGTCGGCGGGGATGTCGGCGAGACGGCCGAGTTTGTAGCGTTTTTGGCCGCGGGAGATGATAAGCGCGGTGGCTTCTTCGCGGGAGAGTTCTTTGCGGTAAAACGGCTGGTTCTCGCCGGCGACTTTCTTCATCTCGGCTTCGATTTTGATGAGGTCGTCGGCGGTGAATTTATGGTCGAGGTCGAAGTCGTAGTAGAAGCCGGTGTCGGTGGGCGGGCCGATGTCGAGTTTGGCGCCGGGGAAAAGACGGAGGACAGCCGTCGCAAGGATGTGCGAGGCCGAGTGGCGGAGTTCTTCGAGTGGAGACATCATGGGAATTTTCGATTTTCGATTCTTGGTTTTCGATTGAGGGCCGGCCTCCGGTTATTTCTTCACCGGTCCGAGTTTGTAGTCGGTTTTGCTGTCGAGCATCGACCAGCCGGCGGCGGCGAGTTCCTTGCGAAGCGCGTCGGCGGCGGCGAAGTCTTTGGCCTGCTTGGCCGCCCAGCGTTTTTCGGCGAGGGCGGTGATGGCGGCGGGAATCTCGGTTTTCGTTTCGACCGCGAGGTTGAGCCCAAGGGCGAAGAGCACGGCGTCGAATGCGTTTTGATCAACGTTGGAAGGGCCGCGGTTCACGATCGAGAACAGAGCGCCGAGCGCTCCGGGCGTATTGAGGTCGTCGTGCAACGAGGCGAATACGCTGGCGAATATCTCGGCATTCTGGCCGGTGGTGGTGCCCAACGAGGATCGGAACGTGCGCAACGAATTCAACGCGCTCTCGGCGGCGCGCAGCGAATCCAACATGAAATTCAACTGCTTCCTTGGGTGCCCCATGAGCAGGGCGTAGCGGACGGCCATCGGGGAGTAACCCTTATCGACGAGATCGCCCAAGGTGTAATAGTTGCCCTTGCTCTTGCTCATCGTGGTGCCTTCGACGAGCAGGTGTTCGCTGTGATACCAGTGGCGCGAGAAGGTCGTGCCGTTGCAGCACTGGCTCTGGGCGATCTCGTTTTCGTGGTGCGGGAAGAGCAAATCGACGCCGCCGGTGTGGAGATCGATCGTGTCGCCCAAAATGGCCTTGCTCATGGCGCTGCACTCGATGTGCCAGCCGGGCCGGCCTTCGCCGGCACCGCGCGGACCGGGCCATTTCACGTCGCCGTCTTCCTCGGGTTTGTAGGCCTTCCAAAGGGCAAAGTCGGAGACAGAGTCTTTATGATCCGCGTCGGCGACGGTGTTGGTGATCTTGAGTTCGCGCTCTTTGATGCGGGAAAGGGCGCCGTAGCCGGGAAACGAATCGAGTTTGAAATACACGGAGCCGTCGGCGGCGCGGTAGGCGTTCCCTTTCTCCATGAGCACCTCGATCATGTTGACCTGCTCCTTGATGTAGCCGGTGGCGGTGGGCTCGGCGTGGGGGCGTAGGCAGTTGAGCGCGTCGCAGTCGGCGTGGAATTTATCGGTCCACTTTTTGGTGATCTCGGCGAGCGGGCGTTGCTCTTTTTGGGTCTGGCCGATGGTGCGGTCGTCAACGTCGGTCAGGTTGCGGACGTGGTTTACTTGATCGCGGCCGAACTGGAGCTCGAGCAGCCGACGGATGACATCGTTGACGACGAAGGTGCGAAAGTTGCCGATGTGCGCGGGCGCGTAGACGGTCGGGCCGCAATTATAGAAGCGAACCACGCCATCGGCGTGCGACGGCGTGACCGGTTTGAGGCGGCGGTCGAGGGAATCGTAAAGCTGAAGGGCCATATTCGGAGAATCGGGAAGGAAGGTGTTAACGGAATTCCGACGGAGCGGAACGTTCTTTTTATCGGTCGGTGGACCGACGATTTTCTGCCTGACGGCGCGCGCGGGCGCCGGCGGTTGCGGTCAACAACCGCCGCCCGTAGTTCGCGCCAAAACGGAGCGAACCAAGGAGGTCGAAAAATTGATGGCGGGCCGGCGCATGGCGTGATTTATTCGCGGAGAAACACGGATATGCCGGACCACTTCAAGCTCGATTTAACCCAACGGCCGCGGCGCCTGCGCCGCACGGCTAGTCTGCGGGCGATGGTAGAAGAGACGGTGTTGCGGCCGGCGGATTTTGTCGCGCCGGTATTCGTAATCGAAGGTAAAGCTCCGCCGGAGCCGATCGGTTCGATGCCGGGGGTGCGGCGGCTGTGCATCGGTGACGCGGTGAAGGAGTGCCGGGCGTTGGCGAAATTGGGCGTGCGGGCGGTCGCGCTGTTTCCAAAGCTGGACGGGTCTTTGAAAGATGCGGAGGGCAGCGCGGCGTTAAGCGAGGATGCGTTGATTTTACGGGCGGTGCGGGCGGTGAAGCGGGCCGTGCCGGAGTTGATCATGATGACGGACATCGCGCTCGATCCCTATACGATGCACGGGCACGACGGGGTATTGTCCGAAGACGGTGGTGAGGTGGCGAATGACCGGACGGTGGATATCCTCTGCGAGATGGCGGTGCTCCATGCGCGGGCGGGGGTCGATCTGGTGGCGCCGAGTGATATGATGGACGGACGGGTTGGTGCGATTCGGCGCGCGCTGGATGCGGCGGGATTTGAGCAGACCGGGATCATGGCTTATTCGGTGAAGTTTGCCTCGGCCTATTATGGACCGTTTCGCGAAGCGGTCGGCAGTGCACGAGCGGCGGGGACGGCACCGCTGGACAAAACGACCTATCAGATGAATCCGGCGAACCGCCGCGAGGCGCTCCGCGAGCTCGAACTCGATGATGCCGAGGGTGCAGATATCTTGATGGTGAAACCGGCAGGTCTTTATCTGGACATCATCCGCGACGTGCGTGGGGTGACGAAAAAGCCCATCGCGGCTTATCAAGTTTCGGGCGAATATGCGCAAATCCAAGCGGCTGCCGAGCGCGGCTGGCTTGAGTTGGTGCCGGCGCGAAACGAGTCGTTGCTCGCGATCAAGCGGGCGGGTGCCGACTTGATCGTGACGTATTTCGCCAAAGATATGGCGTTGGCTTTGCGTTAAAATTCACGTTTAGGTTTTCCCATGAGCACCTCGCCCGTCATTCTTCCGCGCAGCATTGCCCAATGGATCGTCGCTGTGGTTTTTGGGCTGCTAAGCTTGGCGTTTTTGTTTCGCGCGGGCCAGTTCGGCTACAAGTGGCTGAGCGGGGTGGTCGAGGGCGACACCAACTTCAAGGCCATAACGATCTGGGCGCTGATCTACGTGGTGGTGTGTGCCGGGATCGCGGCGGTGGCGTATTTCATGCCGCGCGAGACGGAGGAAAACGAGGTTTCCGAAGAAAATCAGAAAGCCGAGCGGCGGACCTAAGGAGAATCGCCGGGGATGAGCCGCGGGTCGTGGGCCGGATTTTGTTGGGCGAGGCGGGCGTTTAGGTCGTGGACCGTTTGGGCGCGAACCAAGCTGACTTTACTTTCTTTGGCGGGGACGCATTGGAGAGCGATCGTGAGGCTGTCCGCGGGGCGGAATTGAGCGGTGGTCTTCGCAGCGGAGATGATGGGATTGCTGCCCTTTATCTCGTCGGTTGCACACCCGGTCAAAAGCGCGAAGGCTATAGCCCCAACGGCGAAAAGACTGTGACGTGGGAGAGAGGCCATGGGGTTATCGCGGGTGAGAAGGTGCGGGGAAATACAACTGCGGCGGAGGCCGGCACGATTTGAATCGGCACAAAAAAGCGGCGGTCCAAAAGACCGCCGCCAAGATTACGTGGAATTATTTTTTCTTGGAGCCGCGTGCGGGCTTCTTGGGCGCGTCGTCGTCATCGTCGTCAGACTTGGACTTTTTCGGCGCGTCATCGTCGTCGTCGGAGTCCTCGTCATCGTCGTCCTTCTTCTTCTTCTTCTTTTCGTCGTCGTCCTCATCCTCGTCATCGCCGTCCCACTTCAGCGAATCGTCGTTCTTGAGTTTCTCTTCCTCGGCGGCGTCGATCTCAGGCAAGTCGTCATCGGCCTCGTCTTCGGCGTCTTTGGCCGGAGCTTCGTCGTCGCCGTCGTAACCGGCGGGCATAAAGTCGAGAATGGCAGTGAGCTCTTCGAAGGTGTGGACCGCCTTCCCCTCGATGAACGAGCTGTTTTGGTCCTCCCGGATCTCGTCCTCGACTTCATCGACCGAGAGCTTGGACTCGAATTTGAAGAGGTCATTAAGCATCTTCACGCGGCAGCGGGTGAGGTGGTCGAGCAGATCGGCGTAGGGGCCGTTTTCCTCGTCGAGGGTATCGGCGAGGGCAAAGAGTTTGTCTTCGGATTCGACAATGGATTCTTTCACGCGCTTGAGGCGCACCTTGCCGTTGCCGAGGTCTTTCTCGATGCGGAACGGGATAAGCGCGGCGTCGAACATCTCCTGATCGAAACCATAGTCGCGCAGGGAATCGACGAGCTCGATGAGGTGGGCGACTTGGCGCGGGTCGACAATGCTGAGGCCGTCTACGTCCCAACGCACGGGGTCGGAGGTCTCATTGACCCACCAATTATGGTCGTCACCGAGACGAACGTTACACCAGCTGAGAGTAGAAGTTGCTTTGGCCATGAAAGGGAAAATTTTTCTCAACGTGCGAGCGGTGTTTCAAAAAACAAGCACAAAACCGGGAGTAATTTACAGGAGTGTGGCGGGGATGTTTTTGCTCAGCGGAATCGGGGCGGCTGGGTCGAAGACGGTTCGGGCTCTTGCGTTTTTATGAGCGGTTTTTAGGGTTAGACGGCATGGGGATGATCTACGAAAAACTTTTCCGGCCGGTGTTGTTCCGGCAGGATTCGGAACGGGCGCACGAGCACGGAGTGGATGCGATGGCGCTGTTGGCGAAACTTGCGCCGTTGCGGCGGGCGCTGGAGTTTTACTCGCGTTTGGCTGCGGGGCGGTTCCGGCCCGTGCAAGTCTTCGGCCTCGAATTCCCGAATCGGGTCGGCTTGGCGGCGGGTTTCGACAAAAACGCCCGGGCTTGGCCGGCGGCGGCGGCGATGGGATTTGGTCATGTCGAGATCGGCACCGTTACCGCGCTCGCCCAGGACGGAAATCTGAAGCCCCGAATGTTCCGATATCCGGCCGAGGAAGCCGTGATCAACCGGATGGGTTTCAACAACGAAGGATCGGCGGCGGTGGCGGCGCGCCTCGCTGGACAGCCGGGGCGGGGAGCGCGTACGATCCCGCTGGGAGTAAATCTAGGGAAGTCGAAGGTCGCGGATATCGACCGGGCGACGGAAGATTATTTGGCGAGCTTCGCGAGATTGGCGGACTTCGCAGACTATCTGGTGCTAAACGTATCCAGTCCGAACACGCCGGGTCTGCGCCAGCTGCAGGACGAGTCGAGACTCCGTGAACTGTTGAGCGCCATCACGGCGGCGAATCGGGCGAGGTCGATGCGGGTGCCGGTGCTCTTGAAGATCGCGCCGGATCTGACTTGGCCGCAGATCGACGCGGTGTTGGGCGTAATCGACGAATTTCGCCTCGACGGCGTGATCGCGACGAACACGACGCTGGCCCGGCCGGGAATTTTTGCGTCGGTGAATGAAGCGGGCGGTCTCAGCGGTGCGCCCGTGCGCCGACGCTCGACCCAACTCGTGAGCTACATTTCGAAAAAAACGGAAGGAAAATTGCCGATCATCGGGGTGGGCGGAATCACGGATGTGATCGGAGCGGCGGAGAAACTCGATGCGGGCGCTGCACTCGTGCAGGTGTACACGGGAATGATTTACCGCGGGCCGTTCTTCGCGGCGGAGTTAGCGCACGGGGTATCGGCACGGGACGCGCGTTGAATGGGGCACGCGGAATCGGTCGGCATCCCGGGGAGGACCGAAACTTGGCGCAGGTCTGTTGCCAGCGATTTCGAAACTGGGTCGGGGCGTCCAGGCCACGCCGAACTCCGTCAGATCGACCAGTCTGCGGGGCCTAGGACGGGAGGCTTGGACGAAATGATCGAGGCTTCCAGTTGGCGGCGGGGACGAATGACCACGTTGTCGCCCTGCTGTTGAACGAGGCTGTGCGCGGGGACGGAGTGGAGGATCCAGACGTTGCCGCCGATAATGCTATGCGCTCCGATGCGCGTGCCGCCCCCGAGAATGGTGGCGTGGGCATAGATAGTGACGTGATCCTCGATGTCGGGATGACGCTTCACGCCCTTGATCGGGTGGCCGGCGTTGTCGACCTCGAAGGATTTCGCGCCGAGGGTGACGCCTTGGTAGATTTTGACGTGGCTGCCGATGGTGCAGGACTCGCCGATGACGACGCCGGTGGCGTGGTCGATAAAAAAGTGCGGACCGATGCGGGCTCCCGGATGAATGTCGGTGCCGGTGCGTTCGTGGGCATACTCGGTCAACATGCGGGGCAGCAGTGGCACGCCGAGAGTGTAGAGCACGTGGGCGATGCGTTGCAGTGAGATCGCCAGCACGCAGGGGTAAGCCAGAATGATCTCCTCGACGCTTCGGGCTGCGGGGTCCCCTTGATAGGCGGCGGTGACGTCGGTCTGGATAATGCGCCGCAGTTCCGGGAGTCGCTCGAGGGCCTGCGCGGTAAGTGCCCGGGCGGACGCGGCGGGATCCAATGCGCGGGCGAAGCGCAGGCATTTTTCCACCTCGGCGTTGAGACGAAGTTCGATGCCGGCGAGGAGGCGGCCGACATGGGCAGGCACGGTGTTTTTCTCCAAAGCCACGGCCTCGAAATAGCCGGGAAAAAGCAGGTGCATGCAGTCGCGCGCTAGGGTGTTGACAGAGTCTTGAGCGGGCAGGTTTACCCCATCGAGGTGGTTGATGCCGCCGTGGGATTCGTAGGAGGCAAGGAGCGCGGCTTGGACGGCGTCGAGGGACATGGCTTCGGAACGCGGAGAGTTCGACTGGGCTCCACGACGGTCAAAGCCAATTTCGGCGTTTTCGTTTTCGGGGCTTTACAAGGCGGAGGCGATTTCACTTATTCCGCCTTCCTCTGTTCATTTTTGCTCGGGTGGTGGAATTGGTAGACACACACGTTTGAGGGGCGTGTGCCGTAAGGCGTGCAGGTTCGAGTCCTGTCCCGAGCACCATTTTAGGCGACAGTGAAACGAATTAATGAAGTAGGTGAATCTCCTCGGAAACCGCTTGCCTCTGTGTAAAGCGGGATTGGAATCTGGGGCGCGCGGGTAATCGCCCTCGCACTACCGAGATCACCTTCGCGGGTTAATCGCCCGCTTTTCGACACCATGGACGACAACGCTCCCCAAGAGAAATCCCCGCCCGCAGACTTGAACAAAATCGATCTGAGCCAATTGAACGGCTTCAGCTTCGGCACCTCGTGGGTGCAGGACAAATCGACTCCCAATGAGCGGGGCAGCCGCGAGGGCGGCGACGACCGGCCGAGGCGTGATGCCGGCGGTGCGCCGGACAGGCGTGACCGTCGTGGGTTTAGCCGTCCGTCCGGTGGCCCAAGTCCAGGCGGGCCAGCAGGCCCAAGTGGTGGCGGCGGCGCGCCAGAACGTCGGGAGTTTTCCGGCGAACGGCCCTCGTTTCCCCGCGAAGGTGGCGGCGGCGGCGAGTTTCGCGGGGCTCCGCGGCGTGATTTTCAAGGCGGCCAAGGTGGCGGCGGAGGAGATCGGGGCGAGCGTTTCGGCGGGCGTGGCCAAACGGTTGATCGCGGCCCCTACGACAGTCCCTGGTTCTCCGCGACGTTTTATCCGGAGGACACAAGCTTCAGCACGTTGGTGCAGACCATTCGCAAGTCATGCCGGACGATCGAACTTTTTGAAGTTGCGCGCACGGTAGTGGCGAAGGTGGACCGGTTTGTCGTGGTGCTCGCGCGCAGGCCGAACGGAGACAGCGGCGCGCCTGATGCTTTGGGGCGTTCGGCTCCGGCAGGCTTCTATGTGTCGGTGCCGGATGGACTGCCGTTCGAGACCGAAGAGGCGGCGTTGAACCATGTGCTGACGAAGCATCTCGGCCTGTTTTTCGATAGCGCTGAAGTCACCATCGATCCGCCCAAGGGTAATTTCCAAGTCGTCAACCGCTGCGGTGTGACGGGCGAGCTGATCGGGCCGCCCAACTTCCATCGCTACAACCAACTCGTGCAGCAACATTACGCGGCGCGGGTGGACCGGATGCCCTTTGAGGCATTCAAGTCGCGGATCGAGAGCGTGCGTGAACCGGAAGCAATTCAGGCGTGGCTCGACAAGATGAAGAAGACCACCCGCTACACCTGGAAGACGGCGGCCCCGGCGGTCGCGGCGGCGGCGGCCCCGGCGGCTACGGAGTCCGCTGAGGCGGCGCCAGCGTCTGAGGGCGCGGCCTCGGCAGAGACGCCGGTTCCTGCTTCGGCAGACGCTCCGGTTGAAACGGCTCCGGTCGTGGCGTTCGATTCTTTTGACGAGGCGAAGGCTCACTTGTTGGCGACCGCGAAGGACAAAGTCATTCGCCCGGTCGATCAGGCGCGTCTGCATGGCAAGAACCTCGAGTTGCTGCCGCCGGGCGAAATCCGGGCTGCGATCGAAGGAGCGCTCGAGCGTCAACGCCGCTTTCCGCTCGATACGGCGAATGCGTTGCGCGGCCGGCTACGGCGCGAGCATTTGACGATTTTCAAGAAAGGCTCGAAGGGCGTGAGCTACGTGTGCGCCGTGAAGCGGAAATTCCGGGTGCCCGGCCAAGTGTTCTCGGACAGCATCGGTGCGCTGATTTCGTTCATCGAAATGCATCCGATGGTAAAGGTGAGCGAGCTCGGGAAGAAATTCCTCAACGTCCAAGCCCCCCCGTCGCCCGTCGAGGGACAGCCGGCGGTCGATCACGTGCTGACACCCGAACTACGCGAGAAGCTTTCGAAGATGCAGAGTGATCTGCCTTGGCTCGTGCGCGAAGGTTACGTGACGGAGTTTATCGACGGGGCGCTCTACGCGCCGCTGGCGATGGCCGAGTCGAAAAAACGCGAGGTGGAAGCCTCCGAGCATGATCCCGAAAACTTTCCGGATGCTCCCGCGCCGGCGGCGCGCGAAGCGGCCAAGGCGCCCGTTGCGGCCGTTGCGCCGGTTCCGGGCGCGGTGCCTGTGCCGGAAGCCGAAGTGATCAAACCGACCCCGGCGCCGGCCGAGGTCGCGCCGACGGCTGAGGTCGCGCCGACGGCTGAGGTTGCGCCGCCGGCCGAGGCGTCGCCCGCGGTGGAGGAGACTCCGAAATCCGAGCCGCCGTCGGCTCCCGCGGTCTGATTGAAGTGAGCGGCAGCACGGAAACTTCCGGGGCTGCCGCGAGACCGGTGCGCGTGGAAGTAGAAAGCTGCCTGCACGAGCACAGGCCGATCTCAGCCGCGATGGGTTTGGATGGTGTGAGTCGCGATGCAACGGGCTTGAAGCTCGCGGCTGCGCTGGCGGAGGACATCCCTCACCGGGTAACTGTGTTTGGCGGAAGCGCGTCGTCGTCGATTTTGGCGGCGTAGACCTACCTGCAGGTTGCGCTGCGCGGATCGGGGATGGCGACGCGGCTTGTGATCCAGCGCAACCCCATCGACTACCTTGCCCGGGCCCGAAGTGCCGGCGCGCTGATCAGCGGA
>NSIG01000038.1 GCA_002737275.1 Opitutia bacterium | reverse complement strand
TGGCTTATCGTCCGCCGCGGTGACGGTGAAGTCGGTGACCCATTGACCGGCGACCACACTGCCGAACTTTGCCGGCACGAAGTTCGGGGCGGAAGCACCTGCCGCCGGGCCGGGCGCGCCCATGCCGACCATGGGCACCGTCGCACCGGCCGCTTTGGCGGCGGGCATCGCGAGGGTTTTGCCCAGCATCGGGATGGTCTTGGGCTCAGCGGGATTTGGTTTCGGCTCGGGGGGCATCGAGGCGAGATCGACCTTCACCCCGGCACGGGCGAGGGCGTAATCGATGCGGAAGTCATCACCGGGCCCGCCGCCCGACTTGGTCTCGAGCAGCTTTCCGTCGCGGCCGATGATGAACATCGCAGGAAAGCCGGTGACGCCGTAACCGAGATTGAAGACCGAGTTTTTCCAGCCGTCTTTACCCGCCGGATCGAAGGTCATGGCAAACGCGTAGCGCGCGGCGTTGCGCGTGATCCAACCGTCGTAGTTCTCCCGCGTATCGCTCGACGTGACGCCGAGCAACACGACGCCTTGATCGGCGTATTTGCGCGCGATGCGGTCGAGATTGGGCATGGCAGCCTGACACGGTCCGCACCACGTGGCCGAGACATCGAGGAGGACAATTTTACCGCGGAAGTCGGCGAGGCGCGCGGTTTCGCCCTTGGCGTTGAGCACGGAAAATTCCGGTGCCATCGCACCGGGCACCGGGCCCTTGACGCCGGAGGTGGACGCTCCGGCGACCACCGGCACAGTTTCCTGCGCAGACACGGCGGTGACAGCAAACGCAGCGACAAGCAGGGCAAGAAGACGGGCGAGTTTCATAAAAATCGGATGAGATCAGACAGACGTTGACCGGGAAGAAGAGGACCGAGGGAAGACGCTAGCATCGGGTTTCGGCGGTGGCCATAGGCTTGAAGTAATAAGCCGGACCATGCTCGACCAACTCAGCGAATGGCGTCCGGCCAACAGCCCGCGGTCCAATCCCGATCTGCTCGCTCCGCGGGCCCGCGGTAAAATTTATGGGTTGGCCATGGCTGCGTTCGCGGCCGCCGCGGCCGTCGTGCTGGCCGTGGCCGTTTTTCAGCAAGCGCCGTCCGAGCCCCAGCCGCGTCGCGCGATCATCCAGCGCTCGAGCAAATGCTGGCCGACTCCGGTTTGATCGCGATGCGGGATGCCAAGACCGGCGCTCTCGCCGTGCGCCGCGCAACACCTCCGCCCGCCCCAAAAGAGACGGCGCGCGCACCTCGGCGGAATACCAATCGGAAAAATCTTCGGGCGGCGGCAACACGGGCGTTACGCGGGATGGACGGATTCTTTGCCGCGCGCCGCCGGCGCGCGAGACGAATGTCGGGCGGTCGCCCGATCAGAGCGCGGCCGTCGACACCGGGCGGTCCAGCAGCGATTCGATCATCCGCTGGAGGACGAGGTTGCTCTCTTCGTCGTGGGCCCGGAAATCGCGGAAAACGATTCGCCCGTCGCGGTCGATCAGGAAGTTCGCCGGGTAGCCGCGCACCGCGTAGCCCCCCGGGCCGGTGACGACCTCCGTGCCGCGCAACGGCGTGAAGGAATACTTCGTGCCGGCCATGAAGGGCAGCACGTAGTCGTCCTGTTTCGGAATGCCGTTGATGCCGAGATACACGACATCCCGTCCGCGGAAGCGACCGACGACATCCTCAAAGTAGGGAAACTCGCCACGACAGGGGCCACAGCCGGGAAACCAAAAGGTGACGAACACGACTTTGCCGCGCAGGGAAGCGAGCGAGAGCTTCGCCTCGGACGTGTAGAGACCGAGATCGAAAGCCGGCGCGGGTTTGGCGGCCGCGTCGCGCAGCGCCCACACGTCGGCTTCGATTTGTCCGGACGTCTTGCCGAGTTTGCCGCCGTAAACGGCCATCGCCGCTCGGGTCTCATCTTCCGGCGTCGCCGCCTGGCGTTTGACCAGCGCGTCGTAG
>NSIG01000037.1 GCA_002737275.1 Opitutia bacterium | reverse complement strand
CCAATTGAATTTCGCGGGCGGAAACTGGGCGAGGAGCTGTTCCCAATACTGGAGCCGCTTGGCTTCGGTCTTGGCCCGGGCCCCCAGCCAATAGAGCGCCTGCGCACCGCGTTCATGCGTCGGGAAGCGTCGGGCGACGTCGAGGCTGGCTTCCTCCCACTTGGCCGGATTAACGCGGCCGAGGCCGCTCGCGTAATAGAACGCATAGTCGGGGCTGGCAGGATCGGCGGCGGCGGCCCGGCGCATGAACTCCGATCCGCCCGCCTCATCGCCCCAGCGCTCGGCGTCGATCGCGAGCATCTGGAAAACTTTGGCCTGCTTCGGGTCGAGTTCGACGACCTTGAGCAGAAACGGTTTCGCACGGGGATCTTCGTGACTGTAGAGCAACGACCCGAGGCCGTAGTTCAGCCCGAGCGAACCGGGCGCACGGGCGAGCCACGCGCGATAGCTTTTTTCCAGCGGCGCGGCGAGGGCTTCACCGTTTTTGTAGTCCTTGCGCACGGCGGCTTGGTGGACGCGCAGGAGCGCATCGTGGGCCACTAACGATTCGGGTGCGGCTTCGACGGCGGCCAGTGCGGCAGCCAATTCCGATTCGGCGGCGGGTTGGGCCGCCGGTTGGCCGGCCGCGATCAGCGGGAGTCCCAGAGCAAAGCAGAGCGCGAGGATGCGTTTCATCGGGAGACAGGGTTATTGGCCGAGCAGACGCTCGATTTCGACCGCGAGCTTTTCGCCGTGCGCCTCGGTGGTGGCGATCCGGCCGTCTTTGCCGAGCAGAAAGGTCGCGGGAAGCGAAGCGATAGCGAAGCGGCGGCCAAACTCGTTGTCCCAGTATTTGCCGTCGTAGTGATGCGGCCAGGGCATGTCGTTTTCCCGGGCAAACTGGTCAACCTGGGCGGCGGTGCGCTCCATGCCGCGCGGCTGGGCGCCGGGGGCCTTGTCGAACGAGATGCCGACGACCTCGAAACCCCGGTCGTGAAACTTTTTATAGGCGGCGCGGACGTAGGGCATTTCCTTGAGGCACGGTACGCACCACGTGGCCCAGAAATCCACGAGGACCACCTTGCCGCGGAGCTGCGCGAGATCGACCTCGCGGCCGTCGGCGGCGGTGAACTTGAGATCGAGCGGGGCGGCCATCGCTTCAACTATGCGGAGACGGCCGGCCGCCATCTCCTTCACGGCGGCGTTGGTCTCCGCCGGTCCGACGCGTGTGCGCAGGAATCGCTCCGCAGCGGCGGGATCGGCTTTTTGGAGCGAGTCGAGATAGGCCTGCTCGGCGAACTTGCGCCGCCCGGAGGCCGGGACGCGCGCAGCCATCTGCGCCACCACCTCGCCAGCCCACCCGAGATCTCGTACCGGCCGGCCGCGTGAACCGGCCATGTCACCGATCGTCCACTCCGCGACATTCATCCAGATGTTCGCGGGCACATCGCCGTCAGCCAATAGCATTCGGCGCCATGCGTTGCGCTTCGTTTCCCACCCATCCTGCTCGACTGCGGCATCAGGGCCGGAAAATTGGCGGGGCGAATTCACGGCTACGTCGAGGATTTCCCATTTGCGCGTATCAGTCGGGAACTGTTCGTAGAATTTTTCCGCGAGCCGACTCGACTCGTCGTGTTGTTTCATCTTTAGCCGTGACGACTCCTGCACATCCGCCAGCCGCGGCACCTGGGCATAACGCACGGCGCGGAAACGCTGATACGCCTCGTCGGCGGCCGGCGACGACGCCGGCGTTTCAACCGCCAAAACGCATGCGGCGGTAGATAGGAGGATCAAAAAGAAGGGCGCCGTTTTCATCGCAGGGAGAGGACCAGGGTCAGAGTTTGAGCAGGCGTTTGATTTCGGACTCGAGCTTTTYGGGCGTGGGGTTGACCGCCACGATCTTTCCGTCCGGTCCCGCGAGCAGCACATGCGGAATGGGCTGAACTCCGAAGCGCACCGCATACTCGGTGGCGTGGGCTTTGCCGTCGAAAAACTGCGGCCACGGTATTTCGAGTTTGGCGACGAGCTTCTCCAACGCGGGGCGCGCGTTGGCGTTGTCGACCGAGATATTCACGATCTCGAGGCCTTGGTCGTGATAGCGCGCATACAGGGCCTTGAGCTTCGGAATCCCCTCGATGCAGGGCACACACCACGTGGCCCAGAAATCCACAATGACGACCTTGCCGCGCCACTTCGCCGTATCGACTTCGCGGCCGTCGAGAGCGGTAAACTTTAGCTCGAGCGGGCGCTCAAGCGCGAGCAGCACGCGGCGGCGTTTTTCTCCAAGTTCCCGCACGCGGGCATTGGGATTGGCCTCCAAACGCGTGACGAGGGCCGGCAGGGCGGCGGGCGCCTGGGCCTCGACCGCCGAGACCAGCCGCGAAAAATACACGAAGGCGCCGCTGCCGCCGGGAAAACGCGCGGCCAGCTCCTCGATGGGCGGCACGAGACGCTCCGCCCAGTCGACCGGCAAGGTGCCGTTGGTATACGGCAACACGAGCGCGCTGACTTTGCGGCCCGCAAAGAGCTCGCGTAGCGACTCGGGCGCATCCGACGCCTGAGCGACCGCAGTCTCCAGTTTCACCGTGCGTTCGTCCCAAAGTTTTTTCGCGGCCGCATCGTCGGCGAAACGCGGAACCGAGCGTAGGAGCGCATCCCAAGCGGTCCAACGCCGGGGGTCCGACGGCTGCGATTCATACAAAGCCCAAGCTAGGGCGGCCGTTTCCCGCCATTGGGCTTCCCGGCCGATCCCCGGTGATGCCGGAGCCGCCGCACGCTGCGCGAGTTCACTCCAACGCGGATCGTCGCCCGCCGCGGTGCCCGAAGCCTGCCCGAGAGCGCTGGCGACGGCCAAACCGAAGGCGATACCCAGACGGATGAAAAAGATTTGGGCGACGGGCGGCATGGCGGGCGGTTCTCCGCGAACCGGCTTAGGGCAGATGCTTCGCGAGCAGATCGGTGAGGACTTGGCCGCGCGCCTCGCGCGAAAGCACTTTGCCGTCGGCCCCGATCAGAATGCAGGTCGGGTAGGCGTTCACGTGCACCACATCGATAGCGACACGCTCGATACTCTCCTGCGTGGCCTGCACCCATTTGTGCCCGGCTTTGGCGATAAAGGCGCGGGCTTTTTCGGTGACGGTGGCGTGTTCGGCGGCGGTCAACCGGCCCGCGGTGCGCTCCATGTTCATGCCGATGACTTCAAATCCCTTTGGTCCGTATTGGGCATAGAGCGGATCCAGGTGTTTCATTTCCTCGATGCACGGGCCGCACCACGTGCCCCAAAAATCCAGCAGGACAACCTTGCCGCGAAAACCAGAGAGCTGGTGCCGGCCGCCGTTGAAGTCGGTAAAAGCGAAGTCGGGAAACTCCTGACCGGGGGCGGCATCGAACCGCGTATAATCGGCCGCCGGGCGTTCCTCGACCACGATTTCGCCGGTCTTCATGTCCACCGACTTCACCGCGAGGTAGCGCGAGCCGGAGCGAAAAACCGGAATCTTGCCCGCGGCGTTTACCGCCTCGCCGATCGCAGGCTCAAACTCGCCGTTGAAATTCGCATCGATCGACCCGCGCTGGTTCGCGGGATCCACCACGCTGTCTGCCGGCTTGGGCGCAAACATCACGCGCAGGGTCCGGCCTTCCACGTCGACGGAGCCGGCAAAGAGAATGTTAAAGTTGTAAACGAGCGACGTGACCGTCGTCGCGGTCGCCGGGGATGCGGCCGGCGCGGCGGCAGCAGTGGGCCCGCGGCGCATCGGTTCCGCCGACCACTCGAAGCGGATCGGAAACTCCCGGTAGATCCCGTTGTCCCAAGGGAGCGTGAGGCTGACCGACTTCGAATCGGCGGCGAACGGCCAGCGTTCCCCGGCGCCGAACTTACCGTCGCCGTCGCGGTCGAGCCAGAGGGTTTTGTCGCCACCGACCCCCGCATACACGGCCATGAGGAACGTCTTGCCCTTGATCGTCAGCGGGCGACTCAACGCCCAAACCCGGTCTTCCGGGCCGGGCGCGGCCGGAAGCGCGGCGACGACCTCGGCCGGAGCGGGCACGACCGTCGACAGTGCCCGCGTGCCCGGTTCGACGGCGGGATTTAACTTCCCCCGAAACTCGGCGGCGGCGAGCGGCGGCAGCATCCAGCCGGTAAAGGCCGCGAGCCCGACGAAACCCAAGGCACGATAAGAGGAAGGGATCATCGGGACAGTGCGCGTCGCTTAGAATTGCTTTCGCAGAGTGAGCGAGTAGCGCGCCTGCCGCGGATCGGTGACACCGAAGCCAGCGTTGCCCTGACGGTGCGGGGGCTCGCGGTCGAAGACGTTGTTCACGGTGACGGCGAGTTTGGTGTTCTCGAGCAGCCGTTGCCGCCAAGGACGCGAGGGCGTGCCCAAGGCCTCGAGCCGCTGGGCCGTGCGCCAGCCGAAATCATAAGAGAACTGGGCGTTCCACTCGATCACACTGCCAAACAGCGTGAACGTGCGCGCGGCGCTGGTCCAAGAATTCTCCTGGTAGAACCCACTGACACCGGCACCAAAGGCCCCCTTGCTCCAGTAAGTCTGCCAGGTAACCCGCGTCGGCCGATTATGGAGGGAAGGAGCCGGAGACACTCCAGGAACCCGGTAGGCATTCCAAAGCCGATATTCGGTGGCCGAGAGGCGGGCGACGAAATTGCCCAGTTGGCGCGTGGCGCGCTGGTAGTTGATTTGATAATCGAAAGTCTCGACCTCGAGGCGCGCGATGTTGGTGGAGCGGGTGTCGAAACCAATCACGCGGCCGGGCTGAACTCCGGCGGTATCACGGATTAGACGCTCGGGGAAAAGGTCCGCCCATTCCTGCGAGGGGGATACCGATGCAATCTGATCCTTGTAATTTAGCTTTCCAGCATCAAACGAGACCGAGAAGCCCTTAAGCGCAGCAAATGGAAACTCGAACACGACGCCCAGGCTATCGGAAATCGCCCGCTCTGGTTTAAGATCAAGATTACCACCAATGCGGGTGGCGATGGTGCCAATCACCAGTTCGTTGCGCTGCCGATCAATGAATCCGGCGGTGTTGGAATTGGTGCTGGAGGTAACGGGACGGTAAAGGGCCTGAATGCCAGGAGCGCGGAAGGAGTGATTGCGGGTGGCTCGAAACAGCAACCATTTGGCGGGGCGGAGTTGCGCCCCATAGCGCGGGCTGTAATCGCCGCCGGCATCCGAGTAGTGATCGTAGCGGATCGCCGCGGTCAGATCCAACCGGTGCAGCAAAGGTAAGCGGTGGGTCGGCGCCACCACCGGAACCCGGGTTTCGGCATAGCCGGCATCTAGCGTGCGCTCAAACGCACCCAACAAACTGAGATTGATCCTCGGATCGTCCGGAATCGATTGGGCGGTCTTGATGTTCTCCGTGGTGCGTTCGGCCCCGGCGGCGACGCGGATCGGGCCGGCCGGCAGTTCAAACCACGGCAACGCGCCGTCGGTGGTCGCGGACCAAACCGCGACATCCGTGCGGTCGTTGGCATTGCCGGGGCGCAGCATGGAGCGCAACGTATTGAGGTCGTTGGGTTGGCTCGTGCGGCTATCGTAAAAGAGGACGAGTCGCTGCGCCGCGATCAGCGGATCGGAGACGGCCGTATCCAGCACCGGATCGAACGCATTCTCATTGCGCAGTCCCGAGCGGTTCCAGTTCAGGCTCAAATCGTAGCGCCAATCGGCCCAATACTTCCCCGCCACGCCGGCGTTGAAATTCAGATTGGAGTTGGTCGTGAACTTCTCGCCTTGGAGGTTTTGCGGCAGCTCCCAAAAGGTCTTGTTAAGCCGCACTTGGACGCCGAAGGGGTTGCCCGGATAGTTCGCCGGGACGAGAATCGAGTTACGATAGTTGACCGGCATACCCTCGATATGCGTGCGCGTCTCGTTGTAGCCGCCGTTGAGGTAAAGTTGGAAGTTTGGCCGCAAATCATAGGTGCCGCGAAACCCAATGGTGCGGGAAAACTGCGGTGAGATGAGATTCACATACTTCGCGCGATCCCCGGTCTCAGCGGAAACCGTGGTCGGCGTGTAAGCGGAAGCCGGCAAGGTCGCCGAGCCGGTCGCTCCAGTGGGAATGACGGCATATTGGCTGGGACTGGAGAGTCCCGGCAAGTTGCCCGTTACCGCCTGCACCACGCCCGCGCCCATCGCGAAACCGCCGGCACCGTAACTAGAAAGTGTCGAGGTGCCCCCGAGCGTGCGCCAATCGTCCGTCGCCGCATAGGGCCGGTCAACCGCAGCAAAGGCGTTTCGCTTCTGGTAGGTCGCGGTAATCGTCAGAGAGAGCGGGCCGCGGGTGATGCCGTGGGTCAGCGCSAGATTGCTGACCGCCGTGTCGGAATCGAACGTGTTCTCGTAGGATAAAGCCGCCTCGGTGCCGGAGTAGTTTTTCCGCAGGATGATGTTGATCACGCCGGCGAGAGCATCCGAACCGTAGATGGCCGAAGCGCCATCCGTGAGGATCTCCACCCGCTCGATCGATGCCACCGGGATGCCGGTGAGATCGTAGCCGTCGCTGCCCCGGATGTTGCCGGAGCGGGCGACGCGCCGGCCATTGACGAGAATGAGCGTGCTCGCGGCCCCGAGTCCGCGAAGATTCACGTTGGTGCGTTGGGTGAGCACGCTGGCGGTCGAACCGTCGGAAACCGTGAACTGCCCCTGCGCCTGACCGCCGAAGCCGATTCCGTCATAAGAGCCCTGGGAAAACGCCTGCGGAATGAGGCGGGAAATCTCGCCCATGTTGGTGAGACCGGTCTGCTCGATCTCTTGCCGGCTGAAGCTGATCACGGGGCTGAAATCCGCCTCGCCGAGGAGCCCTCGGATGCGCGAGCCGGTGACTTCAACCGCGTCGATGGAAACGGTGCCGTCTTTCTTCTCCGCCAGCTTGGCCGCTTGGGGATTGGGGACGGTGACGGGAGTCTGGGCGAGGGCGACTACGCTGCCCATCGAGAGGACAATCGCGATCGCCCGCGAAGCTGAAACGAGAGAAGTTTTCATAAGTAAAAAGAGGGAAGGAATAGGATGACGCTGTGGGAACCGGCCCAAGAAACGATCCGCGTGCTGAGCTAAAAAGATAGTTTGAACGTCCGCCGACCGCCCTAGCGCGGACCAGAAATCCCGCCTGACCGAGCTTGTTTGMGCGATCAAGAGGAAGGATAGCAGTGGCAATCGGCCCGGTAAAGCAGGTTCTTTGCCGAGCCCGCAGCCCCGTCCGCCGTCCCAGCGTTTCCAGATCCACCTGTCCGCCGGCTCCGGCTGCTCCGCCTCGCCTCGGAGCTGGGCGACGTGAAGTCGGGGTTGTTCAGGAAGACGGGTGCCTTGGCCAGAAAGCTGTGTCCGCCCAGCGCGCCAAGGGGATGGTCGCGGCCCGCTTTTTTCAACGTGCGCCCTCCCCTCCTCTCCCGCACAACTGCCGCCCCGATGAATTTACCCGACCACCGCCGCGCCGTCGGCCAGCTAATCGCCGCCGCGTTTTGCTGGAGCCTCGGCGGCCTGCTCATCAAGGCCGTCGCTTGGCCGCCCCTCGCCGTCGCCGGCGGGCGCGGGCTGATCGCCGCCCTGTTCCTCATCGCCCTTTGCCGTGGGCTGAAGTTTCACTTCTCGCGTCCACAGGTCCTAGGCGCAATCGCTTACGCGGCCTGCACAGTCACGTTCTGCGTCGCGACCAAGCTCACGACCGCCGCCAACGTCATCTTCCTTCAATACACCGCACCGGTCTGGATCGCCCTCTTCGGCGCGTGGCTGCTCGGCGAGCGCGCCACCCGCGCCGACTGGTTTACGGTCGTCGCCGTGCTCGGCGGGATAGGCCTGTTCTTCGCCGACAATCTCGCGCTCACCGGCCATCTGGGCAACGCCCTCGCGATTCTCAGCGGCGTGTGTTTCGCCGGCATGACGATCGCTCTTCGCCGCCAAAAGGACGGCTCGCCCGTCGAGTCGATCATCTTGGGCAACCTCCTCGCGTTCGTCATCGGCCTGCCGTGGATCATCGATGCACCCGCCTTGCCGCCCGCCGGCTGGGGCGCACTGCTGCTCCTCGGCTCCGTGCAACTCGGTTTCTCCTACTGGCTCTACGCGCGCGCCATCCGCCACGTCGCCGCGCTCGAGGCCGTCTTGATCCCGGTCATCGAGCCGTTGCTCAACCCGTTCTGGGTGCTGCTCGCCCTCGGCGAACGCCCCAGTCTGCAAGCCCTCGCGGGCGGCGCCATCGTGCTCATCGCGATCACCGTGCGCGGCGTTTTCGCCCTCCGCGCCCGCCGCATGGGCGCAACTTCCTGACGCCCGCGCGGTCTCGGCCTTGGTGTTTACCCGTTTCCTCACCTTCATTTTCGCGCTCATGCCCGCTTCCGCTTTCGCCGAAAAGGAAACCGTTGTCCTCCTCCACGGGATCGGCGTAAACGGCTGGACGATGGCGCGCCTCGGGTCCGCCCTCGCCCGGGACGGCTACCGCGTCGTCAATCTCTCCTACCCTTCCCGCACCGTGCCGCTCGAAACCCTCGCCGGCGACTGGTTGCCCGCGCAGCTCGCCGCGCACCGCACCGCCGCTGCGCCGCGCCTCCACTTCGTCACGCACTCAATGGGCGGCATCTTGGTGCGCACGTGGCTCGCCGAACAGCGCCGCGCGGGCACGTCCTTCCCGGCCAATCTCGGCCGCGTCGTGATGCTGGCCCCGCCCAACGCCGGCAGTGAAGCCGCCGACCGTCTCGGGCGCTCCCGGATTTTTCGCGCCGTGCTGGGCCCGAATCTGGCGCGACTCGGCACCGCGCCGGACCACCTCCCGAAATCCCTCGGCCCGTGGCCCGCCGCCGCCGAACTCGGCATCATCACGGGGAACCACTCGGTGAACCCGTTGGCTTCCGTCTGGGTGCCCAAGCCAAACGACGGCCCCGTCAGCGTCGCAGCGACCCACCTCGCCGGCGAACGCGCCCATCGGGTCCTCCCCGTTTCGCACACCGGCATTCTTTTACGCGCCGCCACCGCCCGCGCCACCAGCACCTTCCTCCGCACCGGCCGCTTCGATTGAACCGCGGGGTCGGCACCACCGGCGGACCGGCCCAACGCCAGTCACCGTCTTTTGACCGCAACGTTTCCCCTCACCCCTTCCCCGCCAGCTTTAGCTGGATCAAAATATTCGCCGCCGTGATCAACCCGCCGCCTACGAGCAGGGTCCACGTCGCCAGTTCGTTGGGGTAGTTGATCAACGCCCAAGCGGAAAAAATTGCCGGCAAAAACAGCGCTGCGACCGAGCCGAAAATCGGCTCCACGCAATAGATCAACCCCGCCTCCGTCGCCGTGATCTTGGGCTGCCACGCGTTCATCAGCCCGAACGCACCGAGCGTGCACACCACCGTGAGCGTGACGGTAAAGCCCAGCCACACCGGCGAGGTCCACGGCACGATCAACGCCGCCACACTCGGCGCCGTCGCTCCCGCCAACACCGCAAACACAAGCGCCTCCGTGGCGAACATCACCAGCGTGAGTTCAAACGCGCGGTTCGCGGAAAATTCCTTTTTTTCCAGCCACAGAATTTGTCCCATGAAAAACACCGAGGCCAGCAACGTCTCCCATTCGCCCCGCCCGAGATGCAGTTGCCGCCAGTCAAAACGCCCGAGGATCGCCACGCCCGCGAGCACCAGCGCACAGCTCAGCCACACGCGCAGGCCCGGATTCCGCCGCGCCCGCACCGCCACGTAAACCGGAATCAAGATCGCATAAAACTGCGTGAGAAACGCCGAGGTCGACGCGGGGACGTATTGCAACGCGTCGTTTTGGATGAACATCCCCGCCGACGCGAACAGCCCGATCACAAGCCCTTGCTTGAATTCGCCGCGCGTCACCCCGCGCCACGCACGTGGTCTCAGCGCGAGCAAAACCAAAAATGCCAAAAGAAAGCGCGGAGCTAAAGCGTAGATCGATGAGAACCACGTGCCCGCCTCCGGGATGATCCGCTCGTGCAGCAACAGCACGGATTTTATCAGCGGAAAGCTCAGCCCCCAGCAAAGATTCGCAACGAGCAGCATGAGCAGCGCCTGCGTGCGTTGCGGGTGGGGAGGTGAAATAGACGACATGAACGGGGGAAAGCCCGCGACCGTGCCCCACACCCCGGACCCCGCCAAGCGAATTGGCGGGCACGCATGAATCCGGGCGAGCACCCTGAGTAGCCGGACCTGATGAAACTGGCACGGCGGGCAATTGCGCGGCACGGGCGGCCTCGCTACCTTGCCCACCACGGGCGGGCCGCTCGCAACGGCACCGCATCACCCGATTAACCCCAGCCCACGTCAGAGATTTATTCGGTGAAAGCCTCCTCGGCTCGTCGTAATCGCCACGGCGTCACGCTTCACCGCTTTACTCTCCATTTCTCTCCGCCAGCGTTCCACCGACCCCAGTTGTCCATGAAACTCCCCGTCGCCCTCCTCATCGCGTCCCTCGCGGTCAACGCCGCCGTCATCACGCTCTACTTCAAGCAAGCTTCGGGCGCTCCATCGGCCGGCTCCCCCGCGGCCGCCGCGCTCGCGGAAAAATCCGCCGGTTCGACGGCCTCCGCGGCGCCCGTCCCGTCCGACGCTTCGGACGCCGCCGTCCAAACCGCTCAGCTCGCGAAATCATGGGCCGAGCTCCAGGGCGGCGAGCTCAATACGCTCGTCGACCGCCTCAAGGCCGCCGGGTTCTCCACCTCGATGATCCGCGCCATCGTCTTCGCGCAGGTCAACGAACAGTTCGCCGCCCGTCGCAAGGAACTCGTCGGTAACCAGACCGAACAACCGTTTTGGAAAAACCAGCGCTCCGCCACGATGGACCCCAAGATCATGACTGCCCTCCGCGACCTCGGCAAAGAGCAGATGGCGCTCATGAAATCGCTCCTCGGGCCCGAGGGTATGCCCGGCAGCGACGAAATGAACGCCTGGCAGCGCCGCCAGTTCGGCAACCTCGCCCCCGAAAAACTGACCCAGCTGCAAAGCATTAATACCGACTACAGCGAACTCCAGCAGGAGATCATGCAAAAGGCCAACGGCGTCATGCTCCTCGAAGACCGCGAGAAACTTGCCTACCTCGAAAAGGAAAAACTCGCGGATATCGCAAAGACCCTCACGCCGCAGGAATTCGAGGAATTCCARCTCCGCTCCAGCAACACCGCCAACCAGCTTCGCGGCCAGCTCGGTAGCTTCAACACCACCGAAGCCGAATTCCGCGCGCTCTACAAAGCAGCGGCCGCCATCGACGAAAAATACCGCACTGCCGGCACCCGCAATCCCAGCGATTATCAAAGCCGGCAGGCCGACATGCTCGCGCCGGCCAAGGCCGTCCTCACGCCCGAGCGCTTCGCCGCCTACAACCTCGCCACCGATCCGCAGTCCCGACAGGTCAGCAGTCTTGTCGCGCGCCTCGAACTGCCGCCCGCCACGACCCAGCAGGTCGTGTCATTGCAGCAGGATTTTCAAAATCGGCAACGCGCACTTATGACCAACCGTGAGCTCACCCCCGCCAACCGCACCGCCCAACAAGCCGCGCTTCTGCAGGAAGCCACCGCCAAGCTCAGCACCACCCTCACCCCCCGCGGCCTCGAAGCCTACAAGCAAAACGGCGGCCAATGGCTCGAAGGCCTTAAGCCCCGTCCCGCGCCCACCGCCCCCGGCGGCGCCGGCACGTTAGCTCCCGCCGTCCGCCTGCCCGGCGGCTGAGTCGGGAGCATGGCCGCCCCGGGAACCGCGGCGTCACACCGTTTCGTTACAATTCCGCGTAGGATTTACGCGCGCCGCGCCGACGGCTCGACAAGCCCCGCGCCCGCCGCCACTTCTTTCCGCGCATGGCCAAAGCCGACCCCAAACCGCGCCTCACGAAAAAAGCCTACGACGCCCGCGTCGCCGATGTGCGCGCCGACCTCGTCCACATGCAGGTGCAGTTGAAGAATGCGCCGTTCCCCGTCCTCGTGGTCGTTGCCGGCGTCGGCGCCGCCGGCAAGGGCGATGTCGTCAACGTCCTCAACGCCTGGCTCGACCCGCGCGGCGTCGAGACCTTCGCCTTTCAAGAGCCCACCGACGAAGAACGCGAGCGCCCCGCCATGTGGCGTTTCTGGCGCTGCCTTCCACCCCACGGCCGCATCGCCATCTACGCCGGTGGCTGGCACACCGAAGCCCTCCGCGAAGATCCCCGCAGCCCGCGCGACCTCACCGAATTCGACACCGCCCTGCGCCGCATCGCGCGCTTCGAGGACCAGCTCACCGCCGACGGCGTTCTCATCGTCAAAATCTGGCTTCAGCTCACCAAAGACGACCAACGCGCCCGCCTCCACGAACTCGAGGCCGACGAGCGCACCGCCTGGCGCATCACCGCCGAGGATTGGAAGAGCCACCGCGACTACGACCGCCTTTCCCGCCTCGCCGACACCATGCGCCGCGCCACCCAGCGCCCCGGCGCACCTTGGCACGTCATCAACGCCTCCGATCCCCGCGCGCGCAATCTGGAGGTCGCCGATAAAATCCTCACCCGTTTCCGCGCGCACTACCGCACGCACAAAACCGTCGCGCCCATCGCCAAGCCCCGCCGCACCGCCCCGCTGCGCGCCGCCGGCCTGCGCCGCTTGTTGGCCCTCCCGCTCGACCAGCACGTCGGCTCCGGCGGCTACGAGGAGAAACGCGACAAATGGCTCGGCAAACTCAACCGCATCGTCCGCATCGCCAACCAGGCCCGCCGCTCGATCGTTTGGGTCTTCGAGGGCTGGGACGCCGCCGGTAAGGGCGGGGCCATCCGGCGCCTCACCGACGCCATCGACGCCCGCGACTCCCGCGTCATCCCGATTTCCAAACCCACCGACGAGGAGAAAGCCCACCACTACCTCTGGCGTTTCTGGAGGCACGTACCCCGCGCCGGCATGGCCACGATCTACGACCGTTCCTGGTACGGCCGGGTGCTCGTGGAACGCCTCGAAGGCTTCGCCCGCGACGTCGAGTGGCGCCGCGCGTTTTCCGAGATGAACGAATTCGAACGCGAGCTCGTCGAGCACGGTGTGATCGTGATCAAGTTCTGGCTCCACATCAGCAAAGAGGAGCAACTGCGCCGCTTCCGGAATCGCGAGGATACCGATTACAAGCGGCACAAAATCAACGACGAGGACTGGCGCAACCGCCGCAAGTGGGCCGCCTACGAAACCGCTGTGGGCGACATGATCGCCCTCACGCAAACCCGCTTCGCCCCCTGGCACCTGATCCCGGCCAACAACAAACGCCACGCCCGCCTCGAGATCATCAAGACGTCCTGCCAAATGATCGAGGCCGCTCTCGCCGCGAAGAAGTAGCGCCCCGGCTCCTCCCGCAGCTTCAAGCCTGCCTCACGCGCCGAGCGGCGCACGTAATCGCGGCCGCGTTGGTCCGCCTCGGAGAACAGCACGCGCGTCACCACGGGCGCGGGCGCCTCAGAGATGAGCGCGCGTTCCTCCAACCGCCGCGCCCATGCGACGGCATCGACGGAATTGCCGGCGATCTTCGGCGCCGGGGCGGCGTGGCTCAGAGCGCGGGGCGGTTGACGTCTTTGTAATAGAGATAGCGCGCGGGCGTTTTGCCCATCGCGACGAACCACTGCGGGCAATACGAGCCCATCCAGATCACGTCACCCGCCTGCACCGGATACCACGAATCCTCGAGGCGATAGACGCCGGCTCCTTCGAGCATCAGCAGGCCGTGCTCCATGATGTGCGCCTCAACCAACGGCAGGTGCCCGCCGGGTTGATACGCGAAAATATTCACCGCCAGATCGTAGCCGGGTTCATCGGGGAGCAGCACCTGGAGGTTCGCCGCCGGATCACCGAGGAACGGCACCCCTTTGACTTTCGCGGACTCGCTGATGATCACCCGGGGCGCCGCCGCCCCGGCCAGCGGTTGGAATTTCTTCTGGAACAACGTGAGTTGCGTGCCGGGCTTCGGCGCGGTGAGCGTCCAGGGTTGGCCCGCCGGCGCGAAGAAGAATCCGCCTTCCTCACAACGCTGCCGGTGCGTGCCGACTCCGAGCGTGCCGCCGCCGCTCATGAAATAGCCAAAGGTCTCGATGTCGTTAGCCGGCACGTTGGCCGCGCCGCCTTTTTGAAACGTGATCTGCGTCTGAGCGAACCGCGCACCCAGCGCGGGACTGATCAGCACGACGGCCGTCGCATCGGTGAAACCGGAGAGCGAACTGGCGACGTGGTTGTTGGGCGTGAGCAAAGCGTGCCGGGCGGCGACGCGAGCGCGAGTGTGGCCAAAGAGTTCGGACATAGACATAAACTGGGGCGGGAAACGCCGGGACAGGCAAGCGGGTTGGCGCAATCCTCAGAGTGGGCCGACGGGCCGCAGGAACTTCGCGCGCGGCGAGGGCAAGGCTAGGCGTTGATCTCGCCACGCCGCCTGCCCGCGGACGAAGGTATGCGACACGTGGGTGCGGTTCTTTCGGCCCACATAGGCGCTGGAGCGGTGCCGCGTCCAGAGATCCTCGGCCGCGATCTTGTGGGCCGCGCCCATCGTAATAATCGAGAAATCGGCATCGCGCCCGAGCGCGAGCGAGCCCTTGCGATCCTCGATCCGGAACCGGCGAGCGACATTACGGCAGAGCACCGCGGCGAGCAAGGGCAGGTCGGCCTCCAGCGTTTCC
>NSIG01000036.1 GCA_002737275.1 Opitutia bacterium | reverse complement strand
GCATTTGCCGGTAGCGCCGAGTTTCACGACGTCTTTGTCGTTGAGCAAAAGATAGTGCGGGCAGGTCTCAGCGGTCACATCGACCCGCTGCGACCGGGCCTCGGTGATGAGCGCGATCCCCTCCGGGCTGCTCACGTGCACGACGTGTAAAGAGCACCCGGTCTCCCCGGCAAACTCGATCGCCAGCCGAATCGCCGCGAGCTCGACCTCGACCGGGCGCGACGCGAGCCACGCCTTAGCATCGGTGCGGCCTTGGGCTTTTTCGGTGGCGGTAAATTTGGCCGCGAGGTCGTTGTCCTCGGCGTGGACCGCGACGAGCAGCCCCAGCTTCGCCGCGCGTTTCATGCCCTCGCGGAGGACCTTGGCGTCGCTCGCGCCAAAGCTGTCGATGCCGCTGTTGCACATGAACGCCTTCAGCCCGATCGCGCCGGCATCGCGCAGCCCGGCGAGCTTGTCCATGTTGCCGGGGACCAGTCCGCCCCAGAGCGCAAAATCAACGCACGACTGCTGCTCAGCGAGCGCGCGTTTCACCCGCAAGCTGGCGGCGTCAAGCACGGGCGGTTCCGAGTTGAGCGGCATGTCAAAAAAGCAGGTGCCTCCACCGGCTGCGAGCGCCGCCGAACCCGAGCCCAACCCTTCCCATTCGGCGCGGCCCGGCTCGTTAAAGTGGACGTGTGAATCGATCATGCCGGGGAAAACATAGGCTCCGTCCGCTTCGATCGTCTCGTGCGTCAGGTCGTTGATCTCGGGCGCGATCTGGACGATTTTGCCCAAACGCACGCCAAGGTCAGCCCACTTCACGCCTTCCGGCGTGACGAGTTTCCCGCCGCGCACGATGAGATCGAGGCGCTCGGGCTCCGGGGCGATCTTGGAATTCTTGGCGACGAGCGTGGTGCGTTTCATGAGGGGTGAGTCCGGGCGAGGCGGGTGAGAAAGTCGATCAACGCGTGAAGGGCGACCGCGATATCCGCCGGCGAGCTGGATTCGTCAGGATGGTGGCTCAGGCCCGCGCGGCTGCGCCCGAAGAGCATCGCGGCTGGTGTCAGCGCCGACATCACGACGACGTCGTGCCCGCACCGCTGGGCAACCCGAGGCTGCGGGCCCTGCCCCGCCCGCACGCTCGCCGTGAGCAACGCGGTGCGTGCGGTCGAGCACGTGACCGCCGCATTGTCCTGCGTGGGCGTCCAAATGAACGAAAGGTTTGGTCGGCGCRTGATCCGGCCGGCGGCGGCCTGCTCGCGGGCGGGCTCGGCGGTAAGCGCGTTTTRCCGGGCGAGACGGCCGGCGAAATCGGGGTGCGCGCGGATGTGCTCAAGTTGGCGCGCGGGCCCGGCGGCGCGCAGAGTGGCGCACAACTCGGCGTGCAGGTGCGTCGCATCGAGGAACGGCCGGCGCAGCCACGTCTCTTCCTCGATCCACGGCGAGTGTTCGAAAAGGTGCCCGAGCGCGGCAGTGAAGGCCGGTCGGTCGAGGGCGTTGAGCGAGGCAAGGGAGAGCATCAGACAGAGGACGCGCGAAGATGAGTTCCGGATTGTTTCGTGACAGCCCCTTCCTGAGAGTGATCGCCCGATGAAGCCCAACCGGACCCAGGAAATAATCTCCGACGCTCTCCTAGCATGAGCAACGCCACCTACATGCGCGAGGCTGTGCAACTCGCCGAACAAGGCATGCGCTCGGGGCTCGGCGGTCCGTTTGGCTGCGTCATCGTGCGCCGGGGAAAAATCGTCGGGCGCGGCAGCAACCGCGTCACTTCGACCAACGATCCCACCGCCCACGCCGAGGTGGTCGCGATCCGCGACGCATGCGCGGCCTTGCAGACGTTTCAGCTTACGGACTGCGAACTCTACACCAGTTGCGAGCCCTGCCCGATGTGCCTGTCGGCGATTTATTGGGCGCGGGTTCCCCAAGTTTATTACGGTAATACCCGCGCCGACGCCGCCGCGATCGGCTTCGACGACGATTTTATCTACCAACAAGTGCCGCTCGCGCCCGAGGCGCGCGCCGTAAAGATGGAGCTGTTGCTGCGCGACGAGGCCCAGATCGCCTTCCAGGAATGGGCCAACAAGGCCGATAAAATCCGCTACTGACGCCCTCCGCCGCCTAAGACCGCACCGGCTCTTGCCAAAACCGACCTCGCTCTCACTTTCCCACCCATATGCATTTCTCCAACCTGCAGCCAAACCTCACCGAACCCACGCCCCGCCTCGACGACGATGAGGACGAAGACGACGCCAAAGGAGACGCCGCGGCCAAAAAGCACGCGGCCCCCGTCGCCATGTTGATCCAGAAAAAATTCCTCGAGCAGCGGAAGATTTTCCTCTGGGGCGCCGTGACCGACGAATCGGCCAAAGACATCACCGAACGCCTTCTTTACCTCGAAGCCATCGCCCCCGGTAAAGACATCACTTTTTACATCAATACGCCCGGCGGCTCCATCACTGCCGGCATGGCCGTTTATGACACCATGAAGCTGATCACTTCGCCCATCACGATCGTAGTGACCGGCATGGCCGCGTCGATGGGCTCGATCTTGCTCTCCGGCGTGCCAAAAGGCCGTCGCCTGCTCTACCCGCACGCCCGCGTGCTCATTCACCAGCCGCTCATCTCCGGCCGCATGGTCGGCCCGGCGACCGACATCAATATTCAGGCAAAAGAGATGGAAAAAATCCGCGTCGAGCTGAACCAGATTTTGGCCGACGCCTCCGGTCAGCCCATCGCGACGATCAACCGCGACACCGACCGCGATTTCTATCTGAACGCTCAAGAGGCCATCGCCTACGGCCTCGCCGACCGCATCGTGGACAAGCTGTAGCCGGCGGCCGGGCCGGCCCTCCAAGCGCCGGTTGATCGGGCGAAAAACGCCCGACCCCGTTTGTCCCCTAATCGGTGACACGTTCCTCAGCGAAGACCGATTCAAGCCCCGCCCGTGTTGGGCTGGCCGGGAGGCGCCCGGCCTTCCAGTCGTGCTTTGACGTCAGCCGTGCCGCACCCGGGTCAGCCGCGCGAATCGCCAGGCCAAAAACACCGCGGCGAGCCCCAAGCCCACCGCCAATGCCGTCCAGATTCCCACGGCGCCAAACGTCCCGCGCACTCCGAACACATACCCGCCCGGAATCGCTACCAGCCAATACGCCACAAACGTGATCACCGCGGGCAGCTTCACATCCGTGAGCCCACGCAGCAGCGCCGCACCGATCACCTGCGCCCCGTCCGCCACTTGGAACAGCGCCGCCACCACGAGTAATTGCGCGGCCAGCGTCACCACCGCCACGTCGTCCACAAACCAACCCGCGACCAGCCGCCCCGTGGCGAAATAGACCATCATGAAGAACACCGAAATCACCACGCCCAGCCCGAGCGCACTGTAACCGATCGGCCGCAACCGCGCCGTCTCCCCCGCGCCCACCGCCGCACTCACCCGCATGCCCGCGGCCATCGAAAGCCCAAGCGACACCATAAACGTCGTGCCCGCACACGAGAGTGCGATCTGGTGCGCCGCCAGCGGCACCGCTCCCAGCCAACCCATCATGATCGCCGCCGCCGTAAACGCCCCGCTCTCAAACAACAAGATCCCCGAGGTGGGCAGGCCGAGCGTGAGCATTTCTTTGATCCGCGCCCCCGACAACGGCGCCCACCAGCGCTTCGGCCATGCCACCCGCATCCAGGGGTCGCGCCGCAGCCACTCAAAAATCACCCACGCTCCGATCGCCCTCGAGATCAACGTCGAGACGCCCGCTCCCGCCAGACCCATCGCCGGCGCACCCAGTTTTCCGTAGATAAAAACCCAGTTCAAAAACACGTTCAGCCCCACGCCCGCGAGCATGATGAACATCGGTGCCCACGGCCGCCCCATTGCCTCGGCAAATTGCCGCAACGCGAGGTAGATCAGCACCGGCGTGATCGACAGCCCGATCAGCAGGAAAAACGGATTCACCGCCGCCAACACTTCCGGCGGCTGTTGAAACCCATGCAGCTGCGTCGCCAGCGCCACCATCAAGCCCGTCTCGATCACGCCAAACGCCAGCGCCATCACCAGCCCGTGACGCAGATACTCGCCGCACTCCTGCGGCCGGCCCGCCCCCCGCGCGCGCGCCACAAACACCGCCACCGGCAACATCAGCCCGATGCCCACGATATAAAACACCCCAAACACGTTACCGCCAAACGACGACGCCGCCAGCGGCACCGTGCCCGTCTGTCCGATCATCACGCTGTCCGTGATCCCCATCAGCATCTGGCTCACCTGTCCGACGATGATTGGCACGGCCAACGTCAACGTGGGCCGGACTTCGTCGAAAATGGATTTGAACCGGATCATGGCAAAGGTCGCGGACTGTTTCGCCCCACCCTGCCGCGCGCAACCCGCTTCTCACCTATTGTCAGCGGCCCTCCGTCTGCTCTTGCTTGGCCCATGCGCCGCTCCTTCCTGCCGACCCTCCCCACCCTCCTGCTCGCCGCCACTCTCGCCCCCGTTTTGCCCGCGCAAACCGAATCCGGCTTCAAACTCCCCACCTCCGCCCTCGCCGCCCTCGTCGATGCTCCGCTCACGCCCACCGTGAGCCTCAGTCCCGACAAATCGACGCTCCTCCTCCTCGAGCGCTCCGCCCTCCCACCCCTCACCGAGCTCGCCCAACCCGAGCTCCGCCTCGCCGGCCTCCGTTTCAACCCCGCCACCAACGGCCCCAGCCGCGAGCCCTACACCATCGGCCTCGTCCTCAAACCCCTGGCCGGCGGCGCCGAACGCCACATCACCGGCCTACCCGCCGGCGCCCGCCTCAACCACGTGAGCTGGTCCCGCGACAACCGCCACCTCGCCTTCACCGTTACCCTCGAAACGTCCATCGAGCTCTGGGCCGCTGACACCGCGACCGCCACCGCCCGCCGCCTCACCGCCCGCCCGCTCAACCTCACCACCGAAACACCCGGCTGGCTCGACGCCGCCACGCTCATCGTGCCCTTCATCCCCGCCGGCCGCGGTGCGCCCCCGCCCGAACCCCGCGTCCCCGCCGGCCCCGTCATCCAGGAAAATCTCGGCGAGAAACGCCCGTCGCGCACCTACCAAGATCTCCTCGCCAACGCCCACGACGAAGCCCTCTTCGATTACTACACCACCTCCGAGCTCGCCCTTGTCACCCTCGGCGGCACGGTCACGCCGCTCAACCAGCGCGGCAGCTTCGCCCTCGTCGCTCCTTCGCCCGACGGCCGCTACGTCCTTCTCCACACCCTCCACCGACCCTATTCTTATCTCGTTCCCGCCGGCCGCTTCCCCACCGCCATCACCGTCCTCGATCGCTCGGGTAAAACCATCCACACGCTCGCCGATCTTCCGCTCGCTGAGAGCATCCCGATTCCCACCGGCTCCGTCCGCACCGGCCCGCGCAGCGTCACGTGGCGCGCCGATGCCCCCGCCACGCTGAGTTGGCTCGAAGCCATCGACGGCGGCGACGCCGGTAAACCCGCGGAGCTCCGCGACGCCTGGTTCACTCTCGCCGCGCCTTTTAGCCAAAAGCCCGTCACCCAACACCGCTTCGCCCTCCGCGTCGCCGGCCCGGTCACCTGGGGCGACGACCAACACGCCATCATCAACGAATCCTGGTGGAAGACCCGCACGGTCCGCACTTGGCTCGTCGCCCCCGGCACGCCCGGTTCCGCGCCCACCCTCCTCGTCGAGCGCTCAGCCGAAGACCGCTACAAAAACCCTGGCTCCCCCGTCCTCGCGCGCAATCAATTCGGCCGCCTGACGCTCCTCCTCAGCCCCGACCGCACCAAAATCTACCTCGACGGCGAGGGCGCGTCGCCCGAGGGCAACCAACCGTTCCTCGACGAGTTCACGCTCGCGACCAAGACCACGCGCCGCCTCTGGCGCTCCGCTGCGCCCGCCTATGAGAGCTTCATCACCTTCACCGACGCCACCCTCAACCGCGCGCTCACCTCGCGCGAATCCGTCACCGACGCGCCCAACTATTTCATCCGCGATCTCACCACCGGCCACCTCACGCCCGTCACCTCGTTCCCGAATCCCTATCCCGCCTTCGCGGCCGTCCGTAAAGACCTCATCCAATACAAACGCCCCGACGGTGTCGCGCTCTCCGGCACCCTGTATCTGCCGCCCGGCTACAAATCCGCCGACGGCCCGCTGCCCACGCTGCTCTGGGCCTACCCGCAGGAATTCAAAAGCTCCGATGCCGCCGGCCAGATCAAGGACTCGCCCTACCGCTTCATCCGGGTGAGCCCGCTCGGGCCCTTGCCGTTCCTCCTCGCCGGCTACGCCGTGCTCGACGATCCGGCCATACCGATCATCGGCGAAGGCAAGACCGAGCCCAACGACACCTACGTCCCGCAACTCGTCGCCAGCGCCAAGGCCGCCATCGACGAACTCGTGCGCCGCGGCGTCACCGACCGCAATCGCGTCGCCGTCGGCGGCCACAGCTACGGCGCCTTCATGACCGCCAATCTCCTCGCGCACTCCGATCTCTTCCGCGCCGGCCTCGCCCGCAGCGGCGCCTACAATCGCACGCTCACGCCCTTCGGCTTCCAGTCTGAAGAGCGCACGATCTGGCAGGCGCCCGAGGTCTACGCCGCGATGTCGCCCTTCAACCACGCCGACAAAGTCAAAGACCCGCTTCTCCTCCTCCACGGCGAAGCCGACAACAACCCCGGCACCTTCCCCATCCAAAGCGAGCGCTTTTATAACGCTCTTAAGGGCCATGGCGCCACCACCCGCCTCACCTTTCTGCCCCACGAGTCGCACGGCTATCGCGCCCGCGAAAACGTCCTGCACATGCTCTGGGAAATGGAGCACTGGCTCGACACCTACGTGAAGCCCCCGGCGAAAGACAAAAAACTCTAAAAGTAGGGCGGAGTCTCCGACCTGCCCTCCGCGCCCACACCCGAGCCCGAAACCCGCTCCGGCCCCGTGACCCAAAAATTTATCCTCGCTCTCGACCAGGGCACCACGTCGTCGCGCGCCCTTATCTTCGATCACCGCGGCCGCGTCGTCGCCAAGGCCCAACAGGAATTCCCCCAACACTTTCCCCAGCCGGGTTGGGTTGAGCACGACCCCGCCGATCTTTGGGAAACCACCCGCCGCACCGCCCTCGCCGCCATCGCCGAAGCCAATCTCACCGGCGCCCATCTCGCCGCACTCGGCCTCACCAACCAGCGCGAGACCACGCTGCTCTGGGAACGCGCCACCGGTCGCCCGCTCCACCGCGCCATCGTCTGGCAGGACCGCCGCACCGCCGCCCTCTGCGCAAAATTAAAAAAACGCGGACTCGAACCGCTCTTCTGCGAAAAAACCGGCTCGCCCAACCGTTTCGCTCGCCTCCGGCCGCGCCCGCCCCGCCGGCCCCGGTTTTCGCCTAGAAAATTTTCGGCGCTTTCCCTTCATCCCAATTTTTTCCGTTTGCACACGGTCTCCAACCGTCAGCCCCCGTTTCAAAACACCCCAACGATTATCGCCAGCGTTACCATCGAAGTCAGCGTGCTCACCACAATTGCGCCCGCCGCCAACGGCTCATCGCCCTTTAGCTCCGAGGCCACCGTAAACGACACCACCGCCGTCGGCGCCGCGAGGAAGATCATGACCGTCTTCAACTCCACCGGGCCCAACCCCGCACACCGGCCCACGAGCCAGCCCAACGCCGGAGCTGCCACCGTTTTCAGCAACGCGGCCGCCAGCGGCTTCGCCCACTTCCCGCCCAAATTCACGGTCACCAACGACCCGCCCACGCCGAGCAATCCCAGCGGCAGCGCCATTTCGCCCAACGACCCGAGCGCCTGATCCAGCATCGTTGGCAACGTCCAGCCCGCCCACGCCCAACCGAGGCCCGCCAGCGAAGCGACCAAGGGCGGCGTCGACGCCAATTGCTTCAGCAACGGCCACGCCATCGCCCAGGCCACCTGGTGCCGGCTCGCCAAGAGCGCCATCACGCTCGTGATGTTAAAGAACACCATCATCGGCGCGACCGTCAGGACCGCCGCCGTCCGCAGCGACAGCCCGCCCGCCAACGTCACATCCGGCAGCTCGTAGATGATCGGCAACCCCACGAACGCCAAATTCCCCCGCAACACCGCTTGCGCAAACGTCCCCTTCGCCCCCGGCCGCACCCCCATCCCAGCCGCGACCGGATAACTTATCAGCGCCACCGCCACCGTCGCCGCGAGCATCACGCCCAACATCGGCGTCGCATCACCCACCCCGCGGCCCAACCGCGCCAATTGCGAAAAAAGCAAAGCCGGCAACCCAACCCAATAGACCACCCGGTTGGCCTCGCGCAAAAATCCCGGCGACAAAAATCGGCTCGCCTGCAAACCGGCCCCGAGGGCGATCAGGAGAAAAACGGGCGCGAGCGTGTTCAAAATCAGCACCCGATCAAAGTCCACCGCCGCCCGCCGGGGGCGCAAATTTATTCCCGAAGCGACCCCGCCGCTCGAGCAGGATCTTTTGTTTTCGCCTCGCTGGGGAGGCGACCCGCCTCGTCCCGGTCGCCATCCGGACCGGAGCGTGACGCCCCTCTCCCGGCTTTCGTGGGTTTCGTCGTAAATCAAACCCGCGCTCTTCGCTTCGCCCCGATTTTCATCTCCACGCCGCCCGCGCCTGCTGTTTCTTTCGCGCCCCACCCGCCGGAATTCCATTCGCCAAACCGCGCTGTCCCCCGCAACCATCGCCGCATCGTTCCCGTGAAACTTCCCCTTCTCACCTTCCTCATTCTCGCGACCTCGCCGCTCCTCCTGCCCGTCCACGCCCAAACCAATCCCGCCGCCACCTCGCCGGTCGCCGCCCCCGCCCGCAAAGCCCGCCCGCAACTCACCGCCGAAGAATATCAAAAATTCACCGCCGAACTCCGCGTCCTCTACGCGCGTCCCGCCGCCGATTGGCCCAAGCCCCACGTCGATCCTGGGGTCGCTTTCGTCGAACTCGGCCCGCTCGGCCCGACGCCCTCGCCCGCCGACAATCCCACCACCCCCGCCAAAGTCGCGCTCGGCAAAACGCTCTTCTTCGATCCGCGTATCTCCGGCAGCGGCCAGATCGCCTGCGCCTCCTGCCACGATCCCGATCTCGCCTGGGGCGACGGCCGCACCGTCTCCTTCGGCCACAGCCGCACGGAACTCAAACGCAACGCCCCCACCCTCACCAACGCCGGCCATCAAACCAGCTACTTCTGGGACGGTCGCGCCAACTCGCTCGAGGCCCAGGTCGAAGCCGTGC
This sequence comes from Opitutia bacterium, assembly GCA_002737275.1. Classification (GTDB taxonomy): domain Bacteria; phylum Verrucomicrobiota; class Verrucomicrobiia; order Opitutales; family Opitutaceae; genus Tous-C4FEB. The sequence goes on along the minus strand of NSIG01000036.1, from coordinate 12,589 downwards.
TCCTCAACGTCGACGAGATGCGCGCCGAGCCCGCCGTCATCATCGCGCGCCTCGCCGCCATCCCCGGCTACCGCGAACCGTTTAGCGCCGCCTTTGGCGACGAGGCCATCACCTTCGCGCGCCTCGCGCAGGCCATCGCCGCCTTTGAGCGCAGCATCGTCACCCGCGCCAACAAGTTCGACGGCTTCGCCAAAGGCGGCAGCAAAGCCCTCTCTGATTCCGCCCTGCGCGGTCTCCACCTCTTCCGCACCGAGGGCCGCTGCGTGAATTGCCACCTCGGCCCGAACTTCACCGACAACCGTTTCCACAACCTCGGCCTCAGCCGCTACGGCCGCTCCGACTCCGACCTCGGCCGCTACCTCGTGACTAACAAGCCCGAAGACGTCGGCGCTTTCAAAACCCCTACGCTCCGCAACGTGCTCCGTTCTGCGCCCTACATGCACAACGGCGCCTTCGATCTCGACGAGACGCTCCGCCTCTATAACGCCGGCATGATCACGCTTCGCCCCCGCGCATCGGAAAAGGACGATCCGCTGTTCCCCAAAAAATCACCGCTGCTCAAGCCGCTCGGCCTGAATGCGCACGACCTCGCCGACCTCCGCGAATTCCTAGAATCGCTCACCGAAAGCAACGCCCGCGTCCGCGTCCCCGCCCTCCCGCAGTAGCCGCGCACAAGTAGGTAGGGTCTACGAGCCGCCCTCCCGCACCACGCCCTGCGCCGCGCCCAGGCCCCCAAGCCGCGCACCGCCGCGCTAGCGCTTCCCTTGCCGCCGAGGGCGGGTCAGTGACCCTGCCCTACCTCAAACTTGGCCGCCTCCACGCGCCTGTTGGGCACAACGGGCGCTACCTTTCGGCCCCGCCTCAAAACGATTTCCTCAACCGCACCCACAGCGAGCGGCCCAAAACACTGTCGCTCGGCGCCGTCGCTCGGCCCGTCGACGACGGCAGATAACGTCCGTCGCGGTCGAAAACATTGTTGGCTCCCACCGACACCGCGCTGTCGGCCAAAAACCGCCGCCAACCCGTCGCCGCGCCTTGATCGAGCCGATATTCGATCACGAGATCGTGCAGCGTCGTCCACTCGATCCGGTCACGCCCGAGCACCGTGCGGTCGGCCGTCGCCGAGAGCAGCAGCAACTGGTCGTCGCGGTAGGTCGCGTTCCACGCGAAGGACCACCGCCGGCCTTCCCAGCGCACGTTGCCGTTGGCGCTCCACTCCGCCGGGCCGGGATTGCTGCCGGTGTTCAGATTGCCGATCGTCTCGGTGACCACGCCCGTGGTCGTGATGCGGCGGAGAAAACTTTTATGCCGCGTGGCGTTTGCGCCCACCAACGCCCGCCCGCCCAGCACCGCGTCGAAACTCTGCTCGACGCCGTAGTCGATCTCGCGCGAGCGGACGAAGTTCAGATTCACCGGAGAGCGGTTGATCAGGGTGATCCGGCCCGGCGTGCCGCCGACGGCCGCCTCGCGCGTGATGCGCGCCGGGAAATCGGCTTCCTCATTGACGAGGGTCTGCGCGGAAAGACCCGTGATCGCGTTGCTGCGCTTCGCATCGGTCCATGTCGCCGATAGCCGCAGCCCGCGCACCCAGCGCGGCGTCACCACGATGCCCGCGCGCTCCGAAGTATTCCGCTCGGGATCGAGGTCGGGGTTGCCGCCGGCGACGACGGGCGTCGAGTAGCGTTCTCCGCCGCGCCGCAAATCGGTGATCGAGGAGTTGGTCAAAAACTCGCCCGGACCAGCCGGCGCCGTTTGCGCCGAAGTCGGATTCTTCACGCCATCGCTCCGCGAAAGCGTCCACGCCACGTCGGGCGTCACGTCCCAACGCAGCGCGAGCACATGGAGCCCGTTGGCGGGATTCGTTTTCACGAGCCGCGCCTCCTCGCGGCGGCGTTGATCCATGCGCCCGGAGAGTTGAAGCTCCAGCCGGCGAACGAGCGGCATCTTCTGCTTCAATCCAAAAACTGGCACGTTCGCTTCGGCGTAGGCCGCATACGCATCGTCGATGTAGATGCGGTCGAAGAACTGTGTGCCCTGCACCTCGTCGGTCTCGTTCAGGCCGTTCGCGATCGTGGTGCCGGTCTTGCTGTTGATCGTGCGCGACAGTCGCGACGAACGGAAGCGGTCGTAGCGCGAAAAATCTCCGCCGCCCGTGACGGTGAGATTGCCCGCCGGCAACCGCCACGCCAAGCCCGAGACCCGAGCGCGCGCTGAGGCGATCCGCTGCGCAGCATTGGTACGGGAGACCGTGGCGACATACTCATCGTAAAACGCCGCGACGCCGTGATCGACGACCCGCGGATCGACAAACGGATTATAACGCCCCGCCGCCATCGCGGCCGTAAACGCCGCCGCGGTCGTCGCTCCGTCGATCGGCCGCGTGAAGTTTCGCCCGCGGCTGTTGGAGTCCGACTGGCTGTAGTTCGCATCCAGCAACACGCGCCAGCCCACGATCGGCTCGCCGCGCAGCGTCACGTTGAACTGGTGCCGCTCCTGCGTGCTGCGCCGACGCTGGTTGAGGGCCACGATCTTCGGATCGTAGAGCCGCACCGTCACCAGTTGGCCGAAGGGGTTCACCGGCGATGCCGCCGCGACGTTGATCTCGCCGGGGTCAGCCCGCGCGCCGAGGCCTTTCGCGAAATAGTATTGGTAGTCGGCCTCCAGGTCCCAGCGGCGGGGCAGATCGATTTTCAGGCCGGCGCCGACGGTCGTAGTGTGCGAGAAAATGCCGATGTTATTGCCGTCCACACCGTCGGCCGGTCCGGGCACTGCCGTGTTGATCACGCCCTGCCGCGCGAGAAACGGCGTGATCCCCTGGCCACCGCGGTAGCCGGCCGGCACCGACGTCGTCACCGCCGTGCCCGCGCCGAAGAGGCCCGACGCCGCCGAGACTACGCCACCGACCACGATGTTGGGCGTCACCGTCTGCGGCGTGATGTTGGTCGAGCGCGTGATCTGCGCTGGATCGCGCGCCGCAATCGTGGCGAGGTTCCTCTCCTGATGTTCCCCGCGCTCGGCTTCGTGCATTGGGACGGACTTGGTGGTCTGGGCCGTCACCCGCACCGAGAGCCAGTCGCGGATCGGCTCGCTCGCGAAAAATGAATACTGCTCCTTATGCCCGGAGCCACGGCCGGGCTGCTCGTAGCGCGCTGTGATTTGGCCGCCGCGGTAGTCGCGCTTCGTGATGATATTGATCACGCCGGCGGTGGCACCCGAGCCGTAGATCGCGCCGCCGGAAGCGGGCAACACCTCGATGCGTTCGATGGAGCCGATAGGCACATCGTTGACCGTCGCCTGCGCCGTGCCGTTGCCATTCCCGATCGGGGAACCCGAAATCCTAGGCGGCGCCCGGCGGCCGTTGACGAGAATCACCGTGTCGTCGTCGTTCCAACYGCGGAGAGAAAACGTGTCGGGCCGGCCATCCGGAAACTCCGGATCGGAAACCAGCTCCGAGGCCGCCGCCGTCGTATTCTGCGTGAGTCGGTTACGCAGAAACTCCTCCAGATTCGTCGCCCCCGAGAGCTCCAGATCCCGCGCGGTAAAGGTCTTGAATTCAAACGCGTCCTCGCGCGACCGCAGCAGGTCGGTGCTCGCCGCCGAGAAGGCCTTGGGCTTCGCCCCGTCCACCACGTAGCGGTCGAGCGTCACGAGGTCCTTTTCTTTTTCCGCCGCGACTTGGCTTTCGCCCGTTCCCCCGCGCGGAGCCGCGACCAGCCCGATCGGTTTCAGCGCCGTGGTCGCGCCCACCTTCACCTCCACATCGGTCACACGCACCGGCCGCAGTCCGCCGATCGTCGCCGTGATCGCCTGCGCTCCCGCCGGCACGCCGGACAGCACAAAACTCCCGTCCGCCTCCGTCACGACCCAGCCCGCGCGCCCGACGAGCGCGACCCGCGCGCCTGCCAGCGGTGCGCGCGATTCCGCGTCCAGCAGCAGGCCCTTGATCGCGCCGGTGCCCGCCGGCTGGGCCCGGCCTTCCACGAGCAAGCCCATCCAACACAGGCACAGACAAAGGAAATAACGGGGAGCGGTTTTCATAGGGAGGGCTTTAGTAATCACTGTGCCCATGCGCTGACAAAACCATATTCGCGCCGCGCCCCTCGCCTTTCGCCGGGCGGTGGTTAGCCTCCCCGCTCCATGGCTCCCAACCGTTTCGCCCCATCCGTCCTCAACGTCGCTGCGGTCGTAAAAAGCTACGGCGCGCGCCGCGTGCTCGACGACGTTTCCTTCACCGTCGGCCCCGGCGAACGGGTCGCTCTCACCGGTCCTTCTGGCAGCGGCAAGACAACCCTCCTCAACTGCCTCGGCGGCGTTGACCGGCCGGACGCCGGCTCCATCAGCGTGCGCGGCACGCCCGTCCACACCCTCGACTCCGTCGCCCTCGCCCGGCTCCGCCGCTCGGAGATCGGCACGATTTTCCAGTTCTTCCACCTGCTCCCCACGCTCACCGCCGCCGAAAACATCGAGCTGCCGCTGCAACTGGTCAACGTGCCCGCCCCCGAACGCGCCACCCGGGTCGCCTCGGCGCTCGACCGCGTCGGCCTCACCCCCCGCGCCGCTGCCCTCCCCGGTCAGCTTTCCGGCGGCGAACAGCAACGCGTCGCCATCGCCCGCGCGCTCGTTCACCGCCCCGGCCTCGTTTTGGCCGACGAACCGACTGGCAACCTCGATTCCGCCAACGGGGCCAACATCCTCGCACTCCTCCGCGAGCTCAGCGACGAGACCGGCACCGCGCTCGTGCTCGTCACCCACAGCGAGGACGCAGCCGCCATCTGCCACCGGCGGATCAATCTGCGCGACGGCCGCATCGTCTCCGGCGGATGAACGTGCCCGTGCTCAGTCTCCTGCTGCGGCGCTTCTCGCTGCGGCACGCCCGCCTCGCTCCCCGCGCGACGGCGCTGCTTGTCGGCATCCTCGCCCTCGGCGTAGCGGTGTTCGTCTCGATCCGCCTCGCCAACCGCGCCGCCGTTTCGAGTTTCACCCATTTCACCGACACGCTCACCGGCCAGAGCGACTTCATCGTCCAGGCTCCCACCGGCACGTTGCCCGAGTCCGTCCTCCGCGAACTGCGCACCGCGCTCGGCGTGCGGCCCGTGCAGATCATCCCCGTGGTCGAAGCCACTGCCGCCCAGGCCCAACGCCCCGACGAGGCCGCCGGCTTCGGCCGCACCTCTTACACGTTGCTCGGGGTCGATCTCCTGTCCCTCGCCAATCTCGCCAGTCAGAGCAAAGTCGACCGCGGTTATTTTAACCAAGGCCAAACCCCCGGCCAAGACCTCGGCACCGGTGGCCGCGCCGCGCAAAACGGCGATGCCGGCGCCGATGCGTTTTGGCGCACCTACAACGCCGGCCCGCAAGTCTGGGTCAGCGCGGCCTTCGCGCCCGCCGTGCCCAAGTCCCTCGACCTCGTCCTCGACGAACGCGTGCGCACCCTCACGGTCGCCGGCGTCATCCCAACCGCGAGGGAGGCCCCGCGCGTCCCGCCCACGTTGCTCATTCTCGACTTGCCGCATCTGCAAACGCTCACAGGCAAAGTCAGCCGCGTGGACCGCGTCGAGTTCCTGATCGAGCCCGGCCCCCGCGCCGCCGAGCGCCGCGACGAACTTAAGTCGATCCTCGAAACCCTCGGCGGCGAACGCTGGCTCGTCACCACTCCCGGCGCGCAACGCGAGTCCGCCGAAACGATGACCCGCGCCTTCCGCCTCAATCTCACGATCCTCTCGCTCATCGCCCTGCTCGTCGGGCTCTACCTCATCTTTCAGGCGCTCGACGGCGCCGTGGTGCGACGGCGCACCGAGATCGCCATCCTCCGCTCGCTCGGCGTCGAGGAACGCACGATCCAAACCGCTTGGCTCACCGAGGCCGCCGTACTCGGCCTCGTCGGCGGCGCGCTCGGCGTCGTCCTCGGCTGGGCCGGCGCGCAAGTCGCGGTGCGCGCCGTGGGCCAAACCGTCAACGCGCTCTACTACAGCAGCACGGTTGACGCCGCCTCGCTCAATCCCGGCGAGATCGCCCTCGGCCTGGTCGTTGGCCTAGGCGCCAGCCTGATCGCCGGCTGGTGGCCCGCCCGTCTCGCAGCCCGCACCCCGCCCGCGCAGGTGCTGCCGCGCGGCGTCGCCCCGGCGGCCGGCGGCCGTTGGCAACGCAGCTTCGCCCTCGGCGCCCTCTGCGTGTTGCTCGGCGTCGCGTTCGCCCAACTTCCGCCGCTTCGGCTCGACGGCGCGGGGCGTTTCCCGCTCGCCGGTTATGCGGCGGCATTCTTTTGGATTTTTGGCGGCGGCCTGATGTGCGGTTGGTTGCTGCCGCTGCTCGCGAGCGCCGCCCGCGCCCTTGGCACCGTATGGGCGCCGGGTCGCGTCGCGCTCAGTCATCTGCGCCGGCCTTCGGGTCGGCACCGCCTGTCGGTCGCCGCGCTGCATTGCGCCGTCGGCATGGCGGCCGGCATGGCGATCCTCGTCGCGAGTTTTGAGCTCACCGTGCGCGGCTGGATCGAGCGTTCGTTGCAGGCCGATCTCTACATCGCAAGCGCCGGCGCGCAGGGCGCATCGACCGCCAACTTCATTTCCGCCGCGGCCGCCGACCGTCTGGCCTCGCACCCCGCCGTGGACGCGGCCGCGCGACTTACGGCCACCCGCATTTCGCTCGACGGCATTCCGACGCTCCTCACCGGCACCGATCTCGCCCTGATGCGCGCGCGCAGCGACATGCCCTGGGGCACTCCGCCGCGCGACCCCGCCGTTTGGGAAACCGCGCGCAACGCCGACCTTGCAATCGTGAGCGAGGCCTTCTCCGAGCGTTTCCGCAAAAAATCCGGCGACGTCCTCCGTGTGCCCACGCCCGCCGGCCTGCAGACGCTCACGATCGCAGGTATCTTCGCCGACTACGGGAACGAGCGCGGCTCGATTATGGTCGATCGCGCCCATCTCACGAAATGGCTCGGCGACGACCGCGTGTCCAACATGAGCGTGTGGCTCAAGCCCGGCAGCAACGCCGACCTGCTGCGCGAGGAACTACGCAAGGACTATCCCGGCCTCGCCATCTTCACCAACGCCAAGCTCCGCGGCGAGGTGCTGCGAATTTTCCGGCAGACCTTTGCGATTACCTATGCGCTCGAAGTGATCGCCGTGCTCGTCGCCGTCGTCGGCCTCGCCCTCACGCTCACGAGCGTGCTGCTCGACCGGCGCGAGGAACTCACGACCTTGCGCGCGCTCGGCTTCACCCGCCGCGAACTCGCGGGTGCCGCCGCGCTCGAAGGCGGCGTGGTCGCCGGAGCGGCCGTGGCGGGCGGACTCACGCTGAGCGTCGCCCTCGGCTGGCTCCTGATTTACGTGATCAACAAACAATCCTTCGGCTGGACCCTCGGCTTCGCCCTGCCGTGGGGCCAACTCGCCGCGCTCGCCATGGCCGTCGTCGGCACCGGCATCGCGGTGAGTTATCTCGTCGGCCGCTGGGGCGCCGATCTGCCGGCGGATCGGGAGGAATAATGACGATGAAAGCTCTGCGCCACTTGCTCCTTCACGGCCTGATCGCCCCCGCCGTCTTCGGCTCCGAGGTAGGGGCGTCCCTTGCGGACGCCCGCGGGCGCGGTCAAGCGGCGGCCCTACCTGGACAGCCCGAACCACCGAGCCAAATCCCGCTCACCACTGCCGAGGGCTTCGCGGTGCCGCAGCCGGGCAAAGTATTTTCGTTTCCCCGCGACCACGGCTCGCATCCCGCATTCAAACTCGAGTGGTGGTATCTCACCGGGCACCTCTACACCGAGGCGGCCGAGGGGAAAAGCGCCCGCTGCTTCGGTTTTCAGGCGACGTTTTTCCGCCAGGCCGCACCCGACAAATCGACCCAGCTGCAACTCGCGCACATGGCGCTCCTCGACGCAGCCACGGGGAAATTCCTCCATCAGGAACGGCTCGACCGCTCCGGCTGGGACGCCGCCGCATCCACCGAGACGCTCGACGTACGACAAGGTCCTTGGTCCCTGCGGCTCACCGATCCCGCCGCGATCGCCGGCGCCGAACGCATCGAACTGCGCGGCGGCATCCGGGCCGAGGCCGCGCTCACCCTCACGCTCGTGCCCGCCAAACCGCTCGTCGTCTTTGGTGAAAACAGCGTCTCGCGCAAAGGTGCCGCGCCGACCGCCGCGAGTTACTACCTCACGTTTTCCCGGCTCCGCGCCGAGGGCGAACTCACGCTCGGTCCGGAGAAACTCAGCGTGCGCGGCGAAGCGTGGATGGACCACGAGATTAGCAGCAGCCAGCTCGACACGAACCAAGTCGGCTGGGATTGGGTGAGCATCCAGTTTACCGACGGCCGAGAGCTCATGGTGTATCAGCTGCGCACGCGCGGCGGCGGCGGCACCGATCCCGCTTCCAGCCTCACGTGGGTGGACGCCGCGGGAAAACCCGAGAAGCGGAGTTTCAAATGGGAGGTGCTCGACACCTGGAAGAGTCCCGAGACGGGGGCGGTGTATCCCGTGCGCATCGCCCTCGCGACGACCGATCCGGTCACCGGCGCGGCGGTACGCTACACGCTGGAACCGCTCGCGCGCGCACAGGAACTCGCGGGCAGCGTGGGTGGCATCGCGTATTGGGAAGGCGCGTGCCGCGTATTCGACGCGACGGGCCGCGAGGTCGGCTCCGCCTACATGGAACTCACCGGCTACGCGGCGGAGTTGAAGTTATGATCCCAATTGCTGTTGATTTTTAGACTGCGGGTTCCGAGGTGGCACGGGCATCTGGCCCGTGGGTTTGAGTATGAAACTAAACAGCTATTGGTATAATTGGGGTGCATCCGTGGTTAATAACTTTGGAGGGTTGGGCTGCGGCAGATTCAAGGATGAACGATGCATCGGCGGGGCTGGGGGTGCTACGGCGTGAGACTTTTATGCGTGGTGCGGTGCCGCGCGGCGAAGCGCCGCGACTTTTGGACATGCCTGAGAGAACGGCGCGGCGTTACGTCGCCGACTTCATCAAGCAAGGGTTGATCATCTCGGAGTCGTCGCTGGCGCCTCTGGCGATCAACTTCTCGAGCGCATCGGTCGGTTACGTCTTCCCTCGACTCTACCCTGAGGGCGTCGAGCTAAACGCTCCGTGAATAATGTTCGTCGCGTCGCGCCCCCATTTTCAGCCCTTGATCGCGTCGAGGACGATGCCGGGGGTGAGCAGTTCCGGGAGGAGGAGCGGCTCGGGTTGGCCGGGCTTCCAGAGCACATTAAACGGAACGGCGCTGCGTTGATACTTTGCCAGCTCGGCGGTGACGGCGGGGTCTTTGTTGGTCCAGTCGGCGCGAAGGGTGACGATCTTTTTGGCGGCGAATTCGCGCAGGACGGCATCGGAGGCGAAGACGATTTTCTTGTTAGTCTGGCAGGTCGCGCACCAGCGGGCGGTGAAATCGACGTAGATCGTGCGGCCTTCGGCGCGGAATTTCTCCACCGCGGCGGGGCTCCATTTTTCCCAGACGACTTCGGGCGCGCCGGCGGCTTGGGCGGCGGCGATTTTCGCCTCAGTGTTTTCAGGCCAGCCGGTCCAGACGCCGAGGGCGAAGACGAGCGCGCCGGTAACCGTGCCGAAGCGGACTTTGCCGGGCTTGGTGCCGGGAAGGTTGTAGCGGCCGTAGAACCACACGCCGAGGGCGATGAGGACGAGGCCGAAGAGGGCCATGAGCGAGCCGTTCTCCGTGGTCTGGCCGGCGAGCACCCAAGCGAGGTAGGCGACGGTGGCGTAGAGCGGGAAGGCCATGAACTGCTTGAACGTTTCCATCCACGCGCCGGGACGGGGCAGGATTTTCACGGCGGCGGGGAAAATCGAGAGCAGCAGATACGGACCGGCTAGGCCGACCGCGATCGCGGTGAAGACGGCGAACGATTCGACAATGCTCAAAGTGAGCGCGGCGCCAAGCGCGGGGGCGAGAAACGGCGCGGAGCACGGAGTCGCGACGACGGTGGCGAGCACGCCGGTGAAGAACGAGCCGACGAAGCCGGACTTGGTCTGGAGATCGGAGCCGACGCCGGTGGCGCTGAGGCCAAACTCAAAGACGCCGCTCATGTTCATCGCGAAGATGAGCATCACGGCGGCAAGGGCGAAGACGAAGAGCGGGGACTGCAGTTGGAAGCCCCAGCCGAGTTGGTCGCCACCGGCGCGGAGCACGGCGAGGACCGCGGCGAGGGACCAGAACGAGAGCAGCACGCCGAGGGCGAAGACGAGGCCATGCATAATGACCTTTTTCTTGTCCTGGCCCGCCTGATTGACAAAGCCGAGGATTTTTATTCCCAGCACGGGAAAGACGCACGGCATTAGATTCAAAATGAGGCCGCCGAGTAGCGCGAGAAACAGCGTGCCGAGGAGGCCGCCGGCGGGCGGCAGTTGAGAGTTGGTAGTTGAGGTTTGAGCGACGGACCCGAAGGCGGAGGGGGAAGGTTTCGAGTTTCGGGTTTCGAGTTTCGGGTTCGCGGAAGTAGCGCCGGCGGCGGCGAAAGGGAGGTCAATGCGGAGGCCGCGGAGGGAGCCGTCGGCGAGCCAGCCTTTTTCGTTGGTGAGCACACCGGTGAGTTTCGCGGCGTCTTTCGGGGCTTCGGGGGAAATGGAGAGCGTGAGCACGTAGCCGCCGGCGCTATCACGGGTGATCGTTTGCGGGAGTTCGTAGGCGACGAGGTTGTCGTCGGCGAAGAAGCGGAGATCGGCGGGAGTGGCGGTTTTGCCGGCGCTCGGGGCTGCAGGAGACACGGTGAGCGTGATGTTTTTGGCGTCGCGGGTGGCGGAGACTTTCCAAGCGGCATCGGCGCGGGGGAGGCCGGCGACGACAGCGGAAAGGCGGGAGCCGAAAGTGGCGTCGGGCGCAGCGGTGGCGGCGACGGGAAGGGTGAGCGTGACGTCGGCATTGCCGGGCATGCAGACATCTTCGCACATGAGCCACTCGGCGGAGGCCTTTAGGGTGATCGTGGTGCCGGCGGCGAGACCGGCGGGCGGGGTGAGCGTGACGGGCAAGAGCGTGTCGTTCTCGAAGCCATTGCCGGTGACCGTTCCGGTCTTGTCTTTGATGACGTGGGCGGCGGGCCACTGGATGGCGCTGGCGGTCCAGCCAGGCGGGAGGGACCACTTGATCTCGGTGACGAGGCCGGTGCCGGGGTTGATCCAATAGGTGTGCCAGTGGGGTTGATGGACGAGACGGAGGGCGACCTGCACGGGTTTCCCGGGGACGATGGCGGTCTCGGCGGCCACCAGAGAGGCCTTAACCTGGGCGAGGGCGGTCGCGGGCAGGAATGCCGCTAGGCTAAGGAGAAGCGCGGGCAGGAGATGGAGGCGGGAAAGGCGCATGGCGGGAAAGTTGAAGGAGACAGATCGGAGGCGCAAACCGGGATTTGCGGGCGACGTGTTTTCGGACAGCGCTGCCGACATGACCCGCGAAGAACTGCTCCAGCGCATCTGGATCGACCCCGGCCGGTGCAGCGGCCAGCCGTGCATTCGCGGGCATCGGATTTGGGTTTCACTGATCCTTGATTTACTCGCGGCGGGCGAATCGGTGGAGACCATTTTGGAGGACTATCCCGGCATTTCGCGCGAGGACGTGCAGGCCTGTATTGCCTTTGGTTCGAAGATGGTACGTGAACGTTTTGTCGAGATTCCACTCGAGCCGGCCGGCGCGTGAAACTCAAGCTGGGCGAAAACCTAGGCGAGCGCGGTCGGCAGGTGCTCAGCGCCGCCGGCCATGATGCTTGCACGGTCGCCGTGCAAAAGTTGAAAGGGGCCACCGATGCAGAGTTACTGCGCCGCTGTGCGGCGGAGCAGCGTGCGCTGGTGACGCTGGATCTGGATTTCGCCAATCCTTTGATTTATCCGCCCGACCGCCACGCCGGGGTCGGCGTCTTGCGGCTGCCGCGCAAGCCCACGCGCGCGCATCTCGATCACGTCATCGCCACGTTGGCGGAGGCGCTTCGCCGGCAATCGCTGGAGGGAGAACTCTGGATCGTCGAAGCCAGACGCATCCGGGTTCACTTGCGCGAGAGTTGACCGAACTACGGAGTCGACGGGCTCAGTTGGCGAAGAGCTTCGTGGAATAATAACGCTCGGCGCGGTCGCAGAGGATGGTGACGACGCGGGATTCTGGGCCCAGCTCGACGGCGGTGCGGAGGGCGGCGATGACGTTGGCCCCGCTGGAGGTGCCGACGAGTAGCCCGAATTCGCGGCTGAGACGGCGGGTCATCGCGATGGCGTCGGCACTGGAGACTTTGATCGCGCCGTCGAGTTGCGCCCCGCTCAGGAGCGGCGGCACGTAGCCGCCGGCCACGCCTTCGATCGAGTGGCAGCACGGCATCTCGCCGGAGAGCATGGCGGCCTCGGCGGGTTCCATCGCGAGGATGCGCACCTTGGGGTTGGCGGCGCGGAGGGCGCGGCCGCAACCGGTGAGCGTGCCGCCGGTGCCGTAGCCGGCGACGAAGGCATCCACCAGGCCGTGCATCTGGGAGAGAATCTCGCGGCCGGTGAAGTGCTCGTGGTCCAGGGCGTTGATGGGATTCTCAAACTGGCGCGGAAGAAAAATATTGGCGTCGCGGGCCGCCATCTCGAGGGAGAGGTCGATGCCGGTGGCGTAGCCGTTG
>NSIG01000035.1 GCA_002737275.1 Opitutia bacterium | reverse complement strand
AACGGCGCCGCGTGCGGTGTGGTGACCTATCACCCGCGCGAGCCGAAAGTGGTGTTCATTCACGGTCCGGAAAATCCCTCCGGCGAGTGGAGCTACGGCATGACGCGCCGCCGCGGTGCCGTGGTCGACGTGCGCCGGCCCGGTGAGGTGCGCCCGCTCGACGCGATGAACTACGCGCCGCCGTTCATTTCGGGGGCGTTGCGCGGCGGGTCGCACGTCCATGTATTCAGCCCGGACGGCGCGTGGGTCAGCAATACCTACGAGGACGACGTGCTCGCGCGGCTGGGCGCCGCGACGGGCGAGGGCAGCGACCACGATTTTAACCAGCGCAACATCGCCGTGTCGGTGCCCGCGCCCGGAGCACATGGCGTGCGGGTGGCGCGCAGCCATCCGCGCAATCACGACGGCGACTATTTCTCGGTGATCGTCACGCGGACGGTGAACCGGCCGAAGCCCGGCTCGGATGAGATCAGCCGTGCCTTTGAAGAGGGTTGGGTGGGCGGGGCGTCGGCCGATGGGCGGCGGCAGCTCGCGTTTTTGGGCAACGTGACGGCGCGCGATGGTCGCGAGCACGCCGAAGTTTTTTTGGTGGAGTTGCCGGCAGATCTCACCCGCGTGGGTGAGTCCCCCCTCGCAGGCACCGCGACGCGCCGGCCGGCACCGCCGGCGGGGGTGGTGCAACGCCGGCTCACGTTCACCGCGGATCAAAAATTTCCAGGTGTTGCGATGGTGCCGCGGCATTGGTTACGGGCTTCGCCGGACGGGGCGCAGATCGCGTTTCTGCGGAAGGACGATGCGGGCGTGGTGCAGCTTTGGACGGTGTCCCCGGGCGGGGGCGTGCCGCGGCAGGTGACGCGGAATGAGACGGGTGTTTCGTCGGCGTTTACGTGGAGTCCGGACGGGCGTCGCATCGCGCACGGGATGGATGGCAGTGTGTGCGTGACGGAGTTGGCGGATGGACGCACCACGCGCCTCACTCCGCGGCGCGACGGGGCGGAGGCGCCGTTGCCTTTGGCCTGCGGGTTTTCGCCGGACGGAAACTCGGTAGCTTTCATGCGTAACGTCGCGGCGGATGGCGCGACATTTTCGCAGATTTTCGTCGTCACTCTTTCTTGGCTGTGAGCTGCGAGGGGTTTAATTATCCGGCACGTTTTTCCCTCGCTTCGCCTGAGGGAAAAACGAAGCGGGAACAGGGAGCGGTGCCAGCTTGAACGTCGCCATCCCCCCAAGCGATCGACGGCGGGAGTGAAGGCAGACAGCGGCAAAGAGCCTTTTCATAAGAAGACTGATAGGGGGGATCATGCCGGAACTAGTGAGCTTAGAACGCGGTGAAACCCCGAACAAAGGATGCGGAATGAAAATCAAATTGCTTTCGCCTAGGAGCGGCCAATCCATTACAGAAAGTTGTCACAGTCGGCTATAAACCGGTATTTTTTATGAACTATTTTTTGGGAATCGATGTGGGCACGGGCAGTGCGCGGGCGGGAATTTTCGACGCCCACGGCCGTTTGGCGGCGGCGGCGGCGCAGCCCATCCAGATGTGGAAACCCGCGCCGGACCACGTCGAGCAATCAAGCGACGATATCTGGCGCGCCTGCGCCCGGGCGACGCGGGCGGCGCTGCGGAGCGCGGGGCTGAAGGCGGCGGAAATCAAAGGCATCGGTTTCGATGCCACCTGTTCGCTCGTCGCGCTGGACGCCGATGATCGCCCGGTGACGGTGAGCACGACGGGGCGGGCCGAGCAGAATGTGGTGGTCTGGATGGACCACCGCGCGCTGGACCAGACCGAGCGGATCAACCGCACCGGCCATGCGGTGCTGCGTTATGTGGGCGGCGTCATCTCGCCGGAGATGGAGACGCCGAAGCTGCTTTGGTTGAAAGAAAATCTCCCGGCGAGCTGGGGGCGGGTGGCGCGATTTTTTGATCTGCCCGATTTTTTGACGTACCGGGCGACCGGGGATGAGACGCGTTCGCTCTGCAGCACCGTCTGCAAGTGGACTTATCTCGGCCAGCGTGGGGGCGAAGGCGCGGGGTGGAGCCGGGAGTTTTTCCAGCAGATCGGTTTGGGCGATCTGGCGGCGGAGGATTTCCGGCGCATGGGCCAAACCATTCGCCCGATGGGCACGCCGCTGGGCGGTGGTTTGACCGCGCGCGCGGCCAAGGAACTCGGGCTGGTGGCGGGCACGCCCGTGGGCGTTTCGATCATCGACGCCCACGCGGGCGGCTTGGGGATGTTGGGCGCCAAACTCGGTGGCCGGGCGCCGACGCCGGCCGCGCTTAACCGGCGGCTGGCGCTCATCGGCGGCACCTCGTCGTGTCACATGGCCGTCTCGGAGCGGCCGCGGTTTATTCGCGGGATCTGGGGACCTTATTTTTCCGCGATGATCCCGGGTCTTTGGCTAACCGAAGGCGGCCAGTCGGCGACGGGGGCTTTGATCGACCATGTGATCTTCAGTCACGCGGCTGCGGCGGGCTTGGCCGTCGAAGCGAAGCGCGCGGGCCAGACGATCTACGAGTTGCTCAACGCCCGGCTCGACGCGCTGGCGAAAGCGGAGCGCGTGCCGTTTCCTGCCGCGCTCACGCGCGAGTTGCACGTGCAACCGGATTTTCACGGCAACCGATCGCCGCGGGCCGACCCAACTTTACGCGGCGTCGTGAGCGGGCTGACGCTTTCGGCGACGGCCGATGATCTCGCGCGGCAGTACCTCGCGGCGATTCAGGCGGTCGCCTACGGCACGCGGCACATCATCGAGGCGATGAACTGTCGGGGCTATGCGATCGATACGGTGCTCATCTGCGGCGGCGGCACCAAGAACCCCGTTTTCCTGCGCGAACACGCCGATATCACGGGCTGCCGGTTGGTGCTGCCGGCAGAGCCGGAGGCGGTGCTACTCGGGTCCGCCGTGTTGGGCGCAGTCGCGGGCGGCGAGCACGCCACCGTGCTCGGAGCCATGCAATCGATGAACGGGGCAGGTCGGATCATCGCGCCGACCCGCGGGGCGGTGGCGCGTTTTCACGCGGCGAAGTATCGGGTGTTTTTGCGGATGCACGCGGACTTTTTGGCTGCGCGCGCGATCATGGCGGTCGTTTAGCTTTGGGTTCACGGCCACTTCGTTCGCAGCTCCTGCGGGCCAAAACGGGCGAGGAATCACTCACGGTCCCAATCCGATTCCAATTTCATGTCGGAACTCCCCGCCATGAAGAACAACCCCGCCTTTTTTGAGCAGCATGAAATTCGCCGCGTCTACGATGAGTAGACCGAGACGTGGTGGTTCTCGGTCGTGGACATCAGCCAGGTGCTCACGCAGCAGACTGGCTACCGGGCGGCGCGAAATTATTGGAAAGTCTTGAAGCACCGCTTCGCCAAGGAGGGCAGTCACTTGGTGACAAATTGTAACCAACTGAAACCGCCCGCCGCCGACGGCAAAAACTATCTCACCGACGTCGCCAATGCCCAGACCCTGTTGCGGCTGGTGCAAGGCGTGCCGAGTCCTAAAGCCGGACCGATGAAGTCCTGGTTGGCGAAGGTCGGCTACGAGCGGATGCAAGAAATGTCGGATCCCGCTCTGAGCCTCGAACGTGCTCGCGCGACGTGGCAAAAACATGGTCGCAGCGAAAAATGGATTCAGCAGCGGATGACCGGCCAGGACACCCGCAACAAACTGACGGATTGCTGGGCAACGCACGACGTGAAGCCGGGGGATGAATTTGCCATCTTGAC
This sequence comes from Opitutia bacterium, assembly GCA_002737275.1. GTDB lineage: Bacteria > Verrucomicrobiota > Verrucomicrobiia > Opitutales > Opitutaceae > Tous-C4FEB. Next base: position 36,214 of record NSIG01000035.1, on the reverse strand, counting down.
CGATCTCATCCATCAGGAATGGAGCGGAGTGAGCGTCGCGCAGCACAAGAACTTGAAGGGACTTAAGACCCAAAACCTGCGCGATCACATGAGCGAAGCGGAACTGATTTTCACGGCGCTCGCAGAGCTTTCTACCCGTCAAATCGCCGAAACGACGACCGCTACGGGCCTACCCGAAAACTAGGTCGCGGCAAAAACCGGGGGCAGGATCGCCCGTCGCGCCCGGCGGGAGTTAGAGTCCACGACCGGCCGAAGCGTCGTGACGGGCGAAGATTTCCTCCCGCCGAGCAAGACCAAGAAAATCAAGTAGCGCTGTTTAAGGGCGCGGGTGTGCCTGCGCCGGCATACGATTTGTTGCAGCGCGCAAAATCAGGGCGACGGGCCGATGGGCGAATCTCCGGCGGCCGCTCTCGCCGCCCGTGGGCAGTTCAGGGCGTGAGGATAACTTTCATGAATTTCGAGCCGTCTTTGGCGGAAAGTTTCTCGAACCAGGCCGCGCCGTCAGCCAGAGGCGCGACCGCGCTGATCATCGGTTCGACGCGGATGACGCCCCGGGCGATGAGATCGAGGCAGAGCGGATACTCGCCGGCCGAGCCGCAGGTGCCGTGGAGCGTGAGTTCGCGGGTGACGACGGCTTGCAGGGGAAAATCGATCTTCGGCGCGAGGTTGCCGACGAGGACGACGTGGCCGCCGCGCCGCACGGAGGCGATGGCGAGATTCACCGTGGCGGAGAGGCCCACGACCTCGAGCGCGACCTCGGCCCCGCCGCCGGTCAGACGGGCGACCTCGGCCGGCACGTCGACGAGATCGGAGCGCAAGGTGTCGGTGGCTCCCAGCTCGCGGGCGAGGGCGAGGCGGTTGTCGGCGAGATCGACGGCGATGATGCGCGTGGCACCGGCCCACTTGAGCGCCTGGATGACGAAGAGCCCGATCATGCCGGCGCCGATGACCACGGCGGTGGCGTTGAGCGAGAGCTTCACGCGCTGCACGGCGTGGATCGCGATCGAGACCGGCTCGACCATCGCGGCCTGTTGGTAAGTGAGACCTGGGGGCAGCGCGTAAAGAATGCGGGCGGGCAGGGCGAGCAGCTCGGCGAACGCTCCGTGTTGGCGATATTCGACCGGGGCGACGCCGACGACGCGGCGGTTGTCGCACAGGTTCACCTCGCCGCGGGCGCAATAAGGGCAGGCTCCGCAGTAGATCGTGGAGTCAAAGGTGACGCGGTCCCCGGCGTGCCAACGTTCCACGCGCGGGCCGACGGCGACGATCTCACCCGAGGCCTCGTGGCCCATAATGAGCGGCGGCCGGCGGCGCCCAGTGGACCCATCCCAGCCGTGGATATCGCTGCCGCAGATGCCGCAAGCGTGGATGCGGAGGAGCACTTCGTCGTCCCCGGGCGTCGGCGCGGCGAAATCGGTGTAGTCGAGTTGGGACGGGGCGGTAAGAAGCAGGGCTTTCAAAGGGAAAAGGCGGGGTGGTTGAACTACGATTCGTGAGCGGGCGTTCAAGGGCGGGCGAGCTTTCTTAACGGCATCAGGAGACGAAAATCGCGGTCCGGGAACGTTGGTTCGTGGTGCCGGGTTGACTAGGTGGGGATGCTGGATTTTGGTGCGGAGGAGCGTTTAAGTTCTCTCAACGCCCAACATGATCCGACCCGTTCTGCTTTCCGTCTGGCTGACGGTCCCCCTTTTGGCCGCAACGTCCGGAGTCCAAACGAGCATTTCGTTCAACCGCGATATCCGGCCGATCATGTCGGATACGTGCTTTCACTGCCACGGCTTCGACTCGAAGACCCGCGAGGCCGGGCTGCGGCTCGACGTGCGCGAGGAGGCGTTGAAGCCGACCAAAAACGACCTGATCCCCATCGTCCCCGGCAAGCCCGAGGAGAGTGAAATCATCCAGCGCATCATGGACACCGGCGATCCGATGCCGCCGGAGACGATGCACAAGAATCTCACGCCGGCGCAGAAGGAACTCTTCCGCCGCTGGGTGGCTGAGGGCGCGGTTTACGAGCCGCACTGGGCTTACACACCGCTGGTGAAGCCCGAGGTGCCGCGCGGGCAGAAAGTCACAAATCCCATCGATGCCTTTATCCAAGCGCGCCTCGCCGAAAAAAAGATCAAGCCCTCGCCGGAGGCCGAGAAGACCCGGCTGTTGCGGCGGGTTTCGTTGGATCTCACCGGGCTGCCGCCGACCGCGGCGGAGACGGCGGCGTTCCTCGCCGACCGGTCGCGCAACGCCTACGAAAAACAGGTCGAGCGCCTGCTCGCCTCGCCCCACCACGGAGAGCGGATGGCCGTGTGGTGGCTCGATATCGCGCGCTTCAGCGACACGGTGGGGTTTCACGGCGATCAGAATCAGCGGATCTTCCCGTATCGCGATTACGTGATCAACGCCTTCAACACGAACAAGCGCTTCGATCAGTTCACGGCCGAGCAACTCGCCGGCGACCTTTTGCCTAATCCGACGAGCGAGCAACGGGTCGCGACCGGCTACAACCGGCTCAATATGATGACGCGCGAGGGCGGCGCCCAGCCGGCCGAGTATCTCGCGAAATACGGCGCCGAGCGCGTGCGCGGCGTCTCGGCGGCCTGGTTCGGTAGCACCTTTGGCTGCGCGGAGTGCCACGACCACAAGTTCGATCCGATCAAGGCAAAGGATTTCTACGAGCTGCAGTCCTTCTTCGCCGACGTGAAGCAGTATGGCGTCTACAACGATTACGACTATACCCCGAATCCGGAGTTGAAGGGATTCAGCAACGACTCTCCGTTTCCGCCCGAGCTCGAGGTCGAAAGTCCGTATCTCGCCGCCCGGTATGCGCGCGCGAACGCCGAACTCGCGGCGCTCTTGGCCTCACTGCGGCAGCGCGTGGCGGACCCCGCTGCGGCCGTCCGTTTTGCCGCATGGAGTGGCGAGACGCGCGCCTACCTCGGCCGGGTGCCCAGCGGTTGGGAACCGATCCGGGACGCGACCATCGAGTTTCGCCTGCGCGACAAAGCCCTGCCGGAGCGCACCGTCGTGGTTGAAGCCGATGGCACCTTGCGGCCGGACAAACCCCTCGCGTTCCGCGAAAGCCTGCGTCTGAAGTTCCGCCCTGATGAAGGTCGGCTCGTCTCGATTCGGATCGACGTGGGGCTTGTGCCGGAGCCACCGGCCAAAAAAAGGAGGTCTTCTCCGCAACCCCTCATGCCGCGGGTAAGCGTAATCGGAGCCGACGGCAAAGCCCGTGAGGTTCCCTGGGCCTACGGCGAGGCCACGGCGAAAGCGCCCCGCTTTGAAAACGGGTTTGAACTGCACGGCGTGACGACGGGCTGGAGACTGCCGGAGGTGAAGGCACCCGAGGACTTGACCGCGGTCTGGGTCTTGGCCGAGCCCGTCGCGTTGCAGCCGGGCGAATCTTTGCAGCTCAGCCTGACCGGAGGCGAACTGCCCGCGATGCGCGTGACCACGAGCCGGCTCGGCGCCCCGCAGCCGTTGGCCACCGCGTCGCCCGCGACCTTGGCGAAGCTGACGGCCCCGAACTCCGCTGTCTCACCGGACGGCTCCGTGATCGACGCTTGGCTCGCGAGCACGAGGGAAGACTCGGCCGGGATGGTGCGTTACCACCGGGCTGTGGCGAAAGTCAGCGACACGCACGGCGGCAAAGCCATGACGATGGTGACCGAAGCCGCGCCGCCGATCCCGGTGCGCTTGTTGCACCGCGGCAATTGGCAGGACGAGACCGGCCCTCTGGTCACGCCCGCGACGCCGAGTTTTCTGCCAGCTCGGCTCGAAGGCACGCCGGACCAACGTCTCACCCGGCTCGATCTCGCGCGCTGGATCACGGGCCGCGATAACCCCATCACCGCGCGTGCGGTCACGAATCGCCTCTGGGCGATGTATTTTGGCATCGGCCTGAGCGCGGTGGTGGACGATCTCGGCTCGCAGGGCGAATTGCCCTCGCACCCGGAATTACTCGACTGGCTTGCGGCGGAGTTTCGCGACGGCGGTTGGGACCTGCGCCAGATGATCCGCCTGCTCGTGACGAGCGCGACCTACCGCCAAAGCAGCGACTACCGCGCCGAGCTCCGCGAGGCCGATCCGGCCAACCGCCTGCTCGCCGCGCAGAATCCCCGCCGGCTTGAGGCCGAGTTTGTCCGCGACAACGCCCTCTTCATCGCCGGGGCCCTCGACGTGCGCGACATCGGCGGCCCGAGCGCGAAACCCTACCAGCCCGCCGGCTACTACGCCGCGCTGCAGTTTCCCGACCGTGACTACGAGAACAGCGACGCCGACGCGCAGTGGCGCCGCGGCGTCTACACGCACTGGCAACGCACGTTCCTGCAACCGATGCTCGCCAACTTCGACGCGCCGGCCCGCGACGAATGCGCCGCGCAACGCAATCTGAGCAACACTCCGCAGCAGGCGCTCACCTTGCTCAACGACCCTACCTTCGTGGAAGCGGCGCGCCTCTTCGCCGCCCTTATCGCCGCCGGCGGCAAAGACGACACAGCCCGCCTGCGCTCGGCCTTCCGCGCCGCGCTCGCCCGCGACCCGAAGCCCGCTGAGCTGACGGCGCTCACGACGTTTCTCGCCGCCCAGCGCGCGACTTACCGCGCCGCTCCGGCCGAAGCGGAAAAATTGCTCCGCATCGGTGTCGCGCCGCCGACCACGGGCGACTCCGCCGAACTCGCCGCGTGGACCCAAGTCGCGCGCGTGCTGCTCAACTCCCAGGAAGTCATCACCCGCTACTGAAAAAAGTAGGGCAGGGTCTCCGACCCGCCCTCCACGCCCACACGTTCGCTCACGCCCACGCCCCCGCTCACGTTGCAAAAAAGGGCGGGTCAAAGACCCCGCCCTACTTCGAAACCCGCTGCCAAAACTCCTGCGCCCACTCCGATGAATCCCTTCGATGCCAACCGCCACGCCCTGAGCGTCAACCGCCGCACCTTTCTCACGCAGAGCGCCTATGGCCTCGGCGGCCTCGCGCTGGCGTTGATGCACCAAAAACTCGCCGCGGCCGGAGCGGGCACGACTGCCGCGACGCCCGCGACCTTGCCGCCGGGCTGGAGCGGCGCACTCCGCGAAGCCCATCTGCCGGTGAAAGCAAAGCGCGTGATCTTCCTCTGCATGGCCGGCGGCCCGTCGCAGTTTGAGACCTTCGACTGGAAACCGAAGCTGAAGGAACTCGACGGTCAGACGTTTCCCGAATCGTTCACCAAAGGCCAGCAACTCGCCCAGCTGCAAAACGCCGTGCTCAAAGCGCGCGGGGCGTTCACCGCATTCAAACAACACGGTCAGGCCGGCACCGAGGTGAGCGAACTTTTCCCGCACATCGGGAGCATTGCGGACGACCTTTGCGTGATCCGCTCAATGCAGACCGAGCAGATCAACCACGACACCGCGCACGCCTTCATGAACACCGGCTCGATTATCAAGGGCCGGCCCAGCATGGGCTCCTGGTTGCTCTACGGGCTCGGGGCCGAGACGCAGGACTTGCCCGGCTTCATCGTGCTCAACTCGCAGGGCAAATTCGGCCTCCAGCCGATCTCAGCCCGCCAGTGGTCGAGCGGGGTGTTGCCGAGCCGTTTTCAGGGCATCCAGTTTCAGTCGCGCGGCGATGCCGTGCACTACGTCGGCAACCCCGAGGGCGTGTGCCAGAGCACGCAACGGCAAGTCATCGACGAAGTCCGCCGGATGAACGGCCTGCTCGCCGACGAGACGCGCGATCCCGAAATCGCGACCCGGATCGCGCAATACGAACTCGCCTTCAAGATGCAGAGCAGCGTGCCCGAGCTGACTGATTTCAAAAACGAGCCGCAGGCGATGCTCGACCTTTACGGCGTGAAAGAACCGGGCGACGGCAGCTTTGCCTCGAACTGCATCCTCGCGCGTCGGCTCGCGGAGCGCGGCGTGCGGATGATCCAGCTCTACCACCGGGCGTGGGATCACCACAGCGACCTCGAGCTCGGCATGAAAGCCGGGGCGAAGGAGGTCGATCAGGCCACGGCGGCGTTGATCACGGATTTGAAGCAACGCGGGATGCTCGACGACACCCTCATCCTCTGGGGCGGAGAGTTCGGTCGCACGCCGATGGGCCAGGGCAGCGGGCGCGATCACCATATCAATGCCTTCAGTGTTTTCATGGCGGGCGGCGGCGTGAAGGCCGGCACGGTTTACGGCTCGACCGACGAACTCGGCTACCGCGCGCAGGAGAATCCGGTGAACGTCCACGACCTGCACGCCACGATGCTCGCGCTCATGGGCGTGGATCACCACCGCCTCAACACGAAGTTCCAGGGCCTCGACGTGCGCCTCACGGGCGTCGCGGGTAACGTCGTCAAAGGGATCATGGCGTAGGCCGGGCGGTTTGAAAAGTAGGGCAGGGTCTTTGACCCGCCCTGAATTGGAAGGGATGGGAGAGGTGCGTTGGGCACGGTGAGGCGGGTCAGAGACCCGCCTCTACGGCCGACGTAAGCAGCGTCACCGTGGCCGCGCGGTGGCGGCCGATAAAATCCCGCGGGTGAATGTTCGGCAGCTTGCGAGTTGACGCGGCGATTTTCAGGAATGGATTTTGCGAAAGTCTCTTCGTTGAAAGATCAACTCTCATGAGCCGTTTCGCCTTTTTTAGTTTCGCCGCACTCGCCCTGCCGCTTGCTGCGCAGGTGCAGCCGCCCGTCCCGCAGGTTGAGTTCAACCGCGATGTCCGTCCGATTCTCTCCGACAATTGTTTCACGTGCCACGGTCAGGACGCGGCGGCGCGCAAGGGCGGTCTGCGCCTCGATGACCGCGCGAGCGCGCTGACGGGCGGCAAGTCCGGGCTGCCCGCGATCGTCCCGGGCAAACCTGACGAGAGCGAACTGCTGCTCCGCATCAAGGCGGCCCATGACTCCGAAGATCTGATGCCGACGGCCGAGTCCAAGAAAGCACCGCTCACGTCACCGCAGGTCGCGACGTTGCGCCAGTGGATCGCCGAGGGCGCGGCGTATCAGGCGCATTGGGCGTTCATCCCGCCGTCGCGTCCTGCCTTGCCCGCCGGGGCCAACGATAAGAAGCTCATGGATGCCTTCGTCTCTATCCGGCGCTCGGCGGCGGGCCTGAAGGCCGCGCCGGAAGCCGCCCCCGAGACGCTGGCGCGCCGCCTTTGGCTCGATTTGGTCGGCCTGCCGCCTTCCCCGCGGGAGCTCGATGAGTTCATCGCGGCCTATGCCAAGGACCGCGACAAAGCCTACGCCGCCCTCGTGGAAACGCTCCTCGCCTCGCCGCGTTACGGCGAGAAATGGGCGCGCCACTGGCTCGACGCCGCGCGCTACGCCGACAGCGACGGTTACGAGAAAGACCTGCCGCGGGAGCAATGGGCGTGGCGCGACTGGGTGATCAAATCCATCAACGCCGACCAGCCTTACGACCAGTTCATCATCGACCAGATCGCCGGCGACCTCCTCGCGCCGGCCGAGCGCGATTTCCAGCGCGCGCAGGACCTGCGGGTCGCGACCGGCTATCTGCGCAACTCGATGGTTAACCAAGAAGGCGCCATCATCAATGAGCAGTATCGCATCGAAGGCATGTTCGACCGCATGGACGCCATCGGCAAAGGCGTGCTCGGGGTCACGCTCCAGTGCGCGCAATGCCACACGCACAAATTTGATCCGATCACCCACGTGGATTACTTCCAGGTTTTTGCGGCGCTGAACAACACCTACGAGGCCACCATGCGCGTTTACGGTCCCGAGAAGCTCGCCACCCTCGAACGTGTGCACCGGGACCTCACCGCCAAGGATGCCAAACTCAAAGCGGCCCAGCCCGACTGGGCGCAACTCCTCTCGGCTTGGGCCGAGACGCAGTCGGCGGCTTTGGTTGCGACGCCTTGGGAAACGCTCACCCCGGTCGAGCCGGTATGGGGTGGCGGTCTCGCCCACCCCACCGTGCTCCCCGATGGCTCGGTGCTCACGCTCGGCACCCGGGTGAGCGACGGTGAACTCTCCTTCACCACCACGCCGAAAATGACCGCGGGGATCACGGCGCTGCGGCTTGAAGCGCTCACCGATGGGGATCTGATCTTCGGCGGTCCGGGGCGCAGTCCCGACGGGCTTTTTGCCGTTTCGGAGTTGGAGGTCGAGGTGCTCGGCGCGGACTACGTCAAACCGGCCAGCGAGAAAGCGACGGAATCTCACGTGAAAAAACTCGAACTCGCCCAAACCTCGGCCGATTTCGAGGCCCCCTCGCGCCTGATCGATAAAGACGTCCGCAAAGGCGACGACGACAAGCGCGTCTTCGGCCCCTCTGCCTATCTGGTGGACGGTAAATTGGAGACCGCGTGGAGTCCCGACCGCGGCGTTGGCCGCCGCAATGCGCCCAGCGAAGTCGTGGTCCGTTTCAAAGCACCGCTCACCCTCGCCCCCGGTGAGCAATTGCGGCTGCGGTTACGGTTTAAGCACAGTGGCAACGACGGCCAAGGGCGGGATACGCAGCTCTTGGGCCGTTTCCGGGTTGCCCTGACCCCCGCACCCGACGCGACGGCCGCTGCCATTCCCGCCGCGGCGCGGCTGGCCCTCGCCGTGCCCGCGACGGCGCGAACCGCCGGGCAGCAAGCGGCGCTTTTCGCGGCGTGGCGATCGGGTAACGCGAGTTTTGCGGCAACGAACGCGGCAATCGCCCAGCTTTGGGCGCAATACCCGGTGGAGGACACCACCGTGCTCGTTCTCGGTGAACGCAGTCCCGGTTCGACGCGCGCCACCTTCCTGCTTGATCGGGGTGAGTGGAACAACCCCAAGGGGCTCGTCCCAGCGGGCACGCTCGATTTCATGCACGCGCGGCGCCCGGAGCAGGCCGAGGAACCTGCTCGTCTCGCTTTGGCCCGCTGGCTGGTGGACCACCGTTCGCCGACGGCGTCGCGCGTCGCGGTCAACCGCGTGTGGCAGGCGCTCTTTGGCGCGGGCCTCGTCGAGGCCTCCGAGGATTTCGGGGTGCGCGCCCCGGCGCCCGCGCTGCCCGAGGTTTTGGACTGGCTGGCGGTCGAATTCATGGACCGGGGCTGGAGCCAGAAGCAGCTCATTCGCACCCTCGTCAGCTCGGCCACTTACCGGCAGTCATCGGTCATCACCCTGGAATCGCAGGAGCGCGACCCGAAGAACCGCTTGCTCGCGCGCGGTCCGCGTTTCCGCGCCGAAGCCGAAGTGATTCGCGACATCGCGCTCAGCACCTCCGGCCTGCTCACGGAAAAAATCGGCGGCCCGAGTGTGTTTCCGCCGGTGCCCGAGAGCCTTTTTGCCTCCAGTTTTATCCCGGTGAATTTCTGGAAAACGGCGACGGATGCCGAGCGCTACCGCCGCTCGCTCTACGTTTTTCGCCGACGCTCCATGCCCGATCCGGCGCTGGCGAGTTTCGATGCGCCCAACGGGGATAGCGCCTGCGCCTCGCGCCCGCGCTCCAACACTCCGCTGGCCGCGCTGGCCGCGCTCAACGAGATCGTCTTCGTCGAGGCGGCGCAGGCGCTCGCGCTCCGCATTCTCCGCGAGGGTGGCCCGACGGAGGAGGCACGGGCCGCTTACGGTTTCCGGCTTTGCACCGCGCGGGCCGCGCGGCCCGACGAAATTGCCGAGGTCCTCGCTCTCATGCAAACTCCGCGCCAGCGCGTAGCGGAAGGTTGGATCTCCGCCCGCGAACTCGCCTTTGGCGACGCCGCCAAACTCCCCGTGCTCCCCGCCGGCATCACGCCGGCGGACGTCGCCGCTTGGACGGTCGCCGCCCGCGTGCTCCTCAATCTCGACGAAACTCTCACCAAAAGCTGAGCCCATGAACTTCGCTCCCGATCTCCACCGCGCCTCCGCGCGCAATCTCTCCCGCCGCTGGTTTCTCCGCGAGTGCGGCGTCGGCCTCGGCGGCATCGCCCTGGCCCAGCTCATGCAGCGCGACGCGCACGCCGCGGCGGCAAAAAACCCGTTCGCGCCCAAGCTCCCGCCGCAAGCGGCGAAGGCGAAGCGCGTGATCTTCCTCTTTCACGCCGGTGCCCCGAGCCACCTCGATCTCTTCGATCACAAACCCGAGCTCACGCAGCGGGATGGCCAGCTCCCGCCCGCCGAGCTGTTGAAGAATTACCGCGCCGCCTTCATCAACCCCAACTCGGCGCTGCTCGGTACAAAGTTCAAATTTCAGCGCTACGGAAAAAGCGGCGTCGAGCTTTCCGAACTGCTGCCGCACACGGGCAAGATCGTGGACGACCTCTGTCTGATCCGCTCGATGCAGACGGATGCCGTGAATCATGCGCCGGCGCAGATCATGATGAACACAGGTTCGCCGCAATTCGGCCGGCCGAGCTTGGGCTCGTGGTCGCTCTACGGTCTCGGCAGCGAGGCGGAGAATCTGCCCGGCTACGTCGTGCTCAGCAGTGCGAAAGGCACGAGTGGCGGCGCGAGCAACTGGGGCTGCGGTTTCCTGCCGACGATGTATGCCGGCATCCCGTTTCGCGCCAGCGGCGACCCGATCCTTTACCTCTCGAATCCGCGCGGCATCGACGACACCACGCAGCGCGCCTCGCTCGATGCGATCACGCGGCTCAACCAGCGCAGCCTCATCGAAAGCGGCGACCCCGAGGTGGCCGCGCGCATTCAGGGCTATGAAATGGCCGCGCAACTCCAGCAGAGCGCGCCCGACCTGATGGACATCGGCAAGGAGTCTAAGGAAACCCTGGAACTCTACGGGGTCGAACCCGGCAAGTCCGGCTACGCGCGCAACTGTCTGCTCGCGCGCCGGCTGGTCGAGCGTGGCGTGCGTTTCGTGCAGCTTTTCCACGAGGCGTGGGACCAGCACGGCAACCTCTCGAAGGACCTCCAGAAAAACTGCCGCGACACCGACCGCGCCAGCGCCGCGCTCGTGCAGGATCTCAAGCAGCGCGGACTGTTGGAAGACACGCTTGTGATTTGGGGCGGAGAATTTGGCCGCACCCCGATGGTGCAGGGCGGCAACGACGGTCGCGACCATCACAACCGCGGCTTCACGATGTGGCTCGCCGGCGGCGGCGTGAAGGCCGGCCACGTCCACGGCGCGACCGACGATCTCGGCTTCAACGTCGCGCGCGACCCGGTCCATGTGCACGACCTCCACGCCACGATTCTCCACCAACTCGGCTTCGATCACACCAAGCTCACGTATCGCTTCCAAGGCCGCGATTTCCGCCTCACCGATGTGCACGGCGAAGTGGTGAAAGGAATTTTGGCGTAGGGGGGCTCGAAAAGGAGGGCAGGGTCTTCGACCCGCCCTGAAGCGGAAGGGAAGGGAGAGGTGCGTTGGGCGCGCCGAGGTCGCGCTCATGCTAATTTTTGTAGGAGCCTGCTTGCAGGCGATGGCCGTGCCGAACGCGGCACGGGCCTGAATCGCCTGCAAGCAGGCTCCTACCGTTGGCTGCCAGATCGCGAGAGGGTGCGGGTCAAAGACCCCGCCCTACTGCGGAACTCAACTTGCCGCCGGTGGCGGTGGAACGCCGAAATCCAATTTCATTTTCATGCCGGGCTCATCGAGGACGATTTTTGCGGTGTAGGGCTTGCCCGATTTCGCCGAGACGAGCGCGGAAACGTCGATGGGCGCGTTGGCTTTCCAGCCCTGCAAGATCGGGACGTAGTCGGCGGCAGTGAAGGTCTTGCCGAACGCGGTTTTCCAGAGTTTTACGCCGGGCCAGCCGGGCGCTTCGAAAAACGTGCCGCCGTCGAGCAGGAGTTTTCCCGACTTCGGGCATTTGACGCCTTTCACCTTTGTGGGCTCGGGGACGTGGATGACGAGTTTCTTGAGAACGGCGTCGAGCATGAGATCGGCCTCGTAGGCGCGGTTGCCGGTGGCGGATTTTAGATTCGCAGCGTGAAACGGTTTGCCGGCGAGGTGGCTGGTGAGGAGGGCGACGAACTCGGCGGCCTCCCAAGGGCGGCCGAAGGCGGATTTCCAGAGGCGGAGGCCGGGGAAACCGGGCGCCTCGAAGAACGGGCCGCGGTCGAGGAGGGCTTCGTTGGATTTGGGGCAGATCGCGCCTTCGACGGGCGTGCCGGCGGTGACGGGGACGACGGGGTCGTTGAGGCCGGCGCGGGTGCTGCCGGAGATGAATGCGGTCTTCATGCTTACGACGCTGGCGAGGAGCGCGTCGAGGAACTCGGGGCGCGTCATGAGCGTGGTGTTGCGCTCCATTTTCTTGAGGATGAGTTCCCATTCGCCGGTGAGTTTGGCGGAGAGGAGACTGGGGGCGCACGGGGCGAGTTCGCGGCAGAGCAGGCGGCCGTTTTCGGTGGAGAGGAGTTTTGATTTCTCGCGGATAACGAAGCCGCGCAGAAGGATTTTCTCGATGATGTTGGCGCGGGTCGCAGCGGTGCCGATGCCTTTGTCTTTCATGACCTCGATCATCGCCTCGCGCTGCTCCTCGGGCGTGTTTTCGTCGAAGGTCTCGCCGGCATATTTCATGGCGTCGAGGAGCGTGGCGTCGGTGAAATGCTCGGGCGGTTTGGTGGTGAGCTCTTTCAGCGTGGCGGCGTCGAGGACCTGAGTGTCGGCGATGGGTGGGAGGTCGCGGGTGGGGCGTTCTTCGCGTTTCACCCAGCGGTTGAAGCCGGGGAATTCGATCTGTTCGCGCGAGGCGCGGAAGACGGCGGGCGCGTAGGGACCGGTGCCGCTCTCCTGCGTGTAGCGGCGGGTGACGCCGCGGTATTTCGCGGCCTCGTCGAGGGCCATGAGCGTGGTCTGGGTGACGATGAGAAAGGCGAAGAGGTCGTTGCCGGTGAGCGTCGAGAGGCCGTTCGTCTCCCCGGTCGGCACGAGGCCGTAGTGACCCTCGACCTGTTTGTCGTCGAAGGCGCGGGCGGCGAACGCGATTTTCTTCGACATCAAATCCTGCTGCGAGAGATGCAGCGGGGGGCGCATGGCGCGGAGGTGGGCGTGGACGTCGACGAGGGAGGCGTAGAGCTTCTCCTTCATGTCCTCGCGTAGAAAGCGGCAGTCGGTGCGCGGGTAGCTGATGAGCTTGGCGTCGTAGAGTTTTTGAAGGATCGCGAGGGTGTCGGTGGCGGTGCTGCCGAACTTTTTCGACATCAGCTTCTGCATTTCCTGGAGATCGAAGGGCAGGGGCGGTTTTTCCGTGCGCGTGACTTTCTTCTCGGTGGCGCGGTAGGTCGCGGGCACGATCGCGGCGGCGGTGAAGGCCGCGCCCTTGGCCTTTTCCCAGAAGACCTTTTTATCGCGCTCGCTGCTCACGCTGGGCGCGCCGAGGAGTTTGATGCGGTCGGGTGAGGCGGCGTAGGCGTCGAGCTCGGCCTTGGCCTCGATGCCGGCAAAAGTGCCGTGGGCTTCCCAGAATTTTTGCGGCACGAAATTGGCGATCAACTGGTCGCGGGCGACGATGAGGGCGAGGGTGGGCGTCTGCACGCGGCCGACGGACCAGACCTTCCAATCGCCGCGCCCGCGCGGGAGGGTTTTGGTCGCGAGCACGGTGACGTTCATCCCCACGAGCCAATCGGCTTGGTCGCGCGTGAAGCCGGCTTGGGCGAGGCCGTTGTAGTCTTTGAGCGGTTTGCGCGCGGCGAAGGCTTCCTGGAGGCCGGAGACCGTCATCGTCTGCGCCCACATGCGCGAATACGCGGTGCCGGCGGGGGCGTGGACGCCGCGGAGGGCCTTGCGGAAGATGACCTCGCCCTCGCGCTCGGCGTCGCAGCCGTTGACGATTTCGCAGCGGGCGTGGGCGGCGGCCTCCTGGCGGAGAATCGCGAGTAGGCTCTCGGCGTCGGCGCGAGGTTCCTCGATGAAGTCCCAGAGCTTAGCCGGCACGATGGGCAGATCGTGGACGTTCCAAGCGCCGAATTTCGGGTCGTAGGTTTCGGGCTTGGCCAATTCGAAAAGGTGCCCGCGCGCCGAGACGACGGTGAGCTCTGTGCCGTCGGCCATTTTCCCCCGGTGGGGTCCCTGCCCGGCAAAATGCCCGCCGGTGAGCGCCGCCGCGAAGTCACGCCCGGCGGCGGGCTTTTCGGCGACGAGGAGGATTTTGGGCATTCCGGAAAGGTATCAGGGCCGGAGAAACGGCGACAATCCTCGCTTCAACGGATTTTGCGTGGGCGCATTTGGCGGCGATGGAGCCTTTAACCGGACAACAGCAGTTGAACCACGGATCGACCCGAATGGACTCGGATCCCAAACCGCTGGGAGCAGCGAACGACTCACCCCTGAGGTGAAGCCGGTTCCCCGACTTTATTCGGGTTAATTCGGATGCAGCCGTGGTTAATAAATTTGGAGGGTTGGGCTGCGGCGGATTCTAGGATGAAGCGAAAGAGGTTCAGCCCGGTGGGCGGTCACGGCCGATTTTTCTCATGGTAGGGCCTCACCTTGCGTGAGGCCGTTCCCTCTTTGGCGCCCGACCCACTGAACGGCTCGACCCGAGGTCGAGCCCGATAAAGACGCGAGCGCAGCTCAGCCCTGACCCCGGTTAAGCAGGTGGTGGGCCTCGGACTGTCTCCGCAGCCGAAGCAGGATTTCAAGTGGCCTAACTTGAAATGGAATCAGCGATTGAAGTGGCATGGGTGCCCCGCCCATGGGATCGGAGACGACCTGGCAACGTGCCCGCTCGCCCACGGGCGAGCCACCCGGGCACCCGGGCCATGAATCCAATCACGTCACTTCGAGTTACACCCGATTCCAGCCGGGCACAAAAAAGCCCGTCGTGATGACGGGCTGGGACCGAGGGCCGGGCGATCGCCGGGGCGCTCAGCTCTTTTGGGTGGCGAGGAAGGCTAGGACGTTCTCGGCCTGCTTTGCGGTGACGCCGGTGTCCTTGTAAACGATCTTGCCGCCCTTGATGAGGTAGGCCTCGCGGCTGGCGAACATGAGCGGCTCTTGGCCGAAGGCTTTGAGGACTTTCTTGTCGGTATCGGCCAGCAGCGTGAAGGCGAATTTGTTCACGTCTTTGAACTCTTTCTGTTTTTCGACGGTGTCGGTGCTGACGCCGATGATCGCSACACCCTTGGCGGCGAGCTCGGCGTTGGCATCACGGAGGGAGCAGCCCTGCTTCGTGCAGCCGCCGGTGAGCGCTTTTGGATAAAACCAGACGAGTGTGTAGGCGTTTTTGGCGTAGACGTCGGCGAGGTTGAGGGTGACACCGGCATCGGTGGTGGCGGACGCGACAGGAGCGGCGTCGCCGACCTTGAGGGGAGCGGCGGAAGCGGCGGAGGAGAACATGGCGAGGAGGGAGGAGAGCACGAGGAGGGAGCGGAGTTTCATGGCGTCAGAATCAAAACGGAGTCGGGCGGCTTTCGCAAGCCGGCGACTGGTTTTGGGGCAAAAGAGCGTCGGTGGGTTGCGCGGAGCGAGGGGCGGGGTTGCGTGAGCGCATGAGTCACCTGATTGCTTTTGAGCCCACGCGGACGGCGGCGCAGGCGCGGCTGGCGGAGTTTTTGCCGGCGGCGGGGCGCTATGCGGCGGAGCGGAATTTTGTGCGGCCGGGAAACGATCACGTCGCGCGGCTCTCGCCGTGGTTGCAGAAGCGACTGCTGTTGGAGAGCGAAGTCGTGGCGGCGGCCCTGGCGCAATGGACGTTTCCCGCCGTCGAAAAATTTGTGCAGGAAGTGTATTGGCGCACGTATTGGAAAGGGTGGTTGGAGCAACGCCCCGCCGCGTGGACGCGGTGGACGGAAGCGGTGCCGCGCCTGCGCGACGGTTTGCGGGGCGAGCGGCGGAGCGCGTGGGAGGCGGCGTGCGCCGGGCGGACGGGGATTGCGGGCTTCGACGACTGGGCGCGCGAGCTGGTGGCCACGGGCTATCTCCACAACCACGCCCGGATGTGGTTTGCCTCGATCTGGATTTTCACGCTGCGCCTACCCTGGGAGTTGGGTGCGGCGTTCTTTTTTGAGCACCTGCTCGATGGGGACGCGGCGAGCAACACGCTCTCGTGGCGCTGGGTCGCGGGGCTCCAGACGGCGGGGAAAACCTACGTGGCGCGGGCCGACAACATCGCGCATTACACTGAGGGCCGGTGCGCGCCGGCGGCGGGACAGCTCGCGCCCGCCGCGTTTGCGATCACGGAGGAACCGCTGCCCAAAGTGGCGGCGTGGACTGAGGATGGTTTGTGGAGTGCCGCGGCTGCGGCCGGCGGGGCAGGAGAACGCGTGGGACTCTGGCTTCACGCCGAGGACCTTGCGGTGGAAGTTGGCGAACTGGCGGGAGAGAAGATGGCGTCGGTCAACGCGGCGTGGCCGACGGGAATCGCGGGGCGCGCCGGCTGGGGCGAGAGCGTGGCCGATTGGACGCGGGCTGCGCTCGGCGACGGCGCGACGCGGGCCGGGGCGCACTTCGGGGTGGTCGTGATGGGCGGAGCAACGGACGACCTGGCGGCGGAGCTGGTGGAGTGGGCGAAGACGCAGGGCCTGCGGCGCGTGGTCGCGTATCGGCCGTGCATCGGGCCGTGGCTCGACGAGGGGCTCGCGGCCGAGCGAGCGTTGGGCGCGGCGGGAATCGCACTGACCTGGCGGCGGCGGGCTTGGGATACCGAGCTTTTCCCGCACGCGGGGCGCGGGTATTTTCCCTTTTGGGAGCGAGTGAAGGCGGCGGGTTAAAACGTGCGCCGTCTTTGTGGCGGCAGCGGATCCTTACACGTCGCAGATCCGCACGGCTTCGCTCAATGAGGTCACCTTGTCGCGCAGGGGAATGAATTCTTGGCCGACGTAGCCGCGGTAGCCCGTGGCGACGATCGCCTGCATGATCGGGCCGTAGTTTATCTCCTGCGTCCCGTCGATTTCGTTGCGCCCGGGGACGCCCGCCGTGTGGTAGTGGCCGATCCACGTTGCTCAAAGTCTCTGCCGACGGAGCGAAGACCGAGATTCTCGCCAACGGTTTCCGCGCGGCCAACGGCGTGTGCCTCAACCCCGACGGCTCGTTTTATGTCACCGATCAAGAAGGTCACTGGATGCCGATGAACCGGATCAACCGGGTCACGTCCGGCCAGTTTTTTGGCAACATGTGGAGCTACGGTGCGCCGGCTGATGAAACCGATTCTGCGATGGCCCCGCCGCTACTCTGGGTGGACAAAGCCATCGACCGCTCGCCCGCCGAGTTGCTTTGGATCAACAGCAAGTCGTGGGGCCCGCTCGACGGCGCGTTGCTCAACCTCTCCTACGGCCAAGGCCGCATCGAAATCGTGCTCMCCGACGGTGCGGCTGCTGACGCGCAAGGTGCGCTCTCCCGGCTGCCGATCCCTGATTTTCCCACGGGCATCATGCGCGGCCGCGTTCACCCGACGAACGGTCAGCTCTACCTCTGCGGTCTCTCGGCGTGGGCTACATCGCAGACGGAACAAGAAGGCGGTTTCTATCGCCTGCGACCCACGGGGAAACCCGCCGCGTTGCCCACCGCATGGCACGTCATCAACGGCGGCATCGAGCTCACATTTAGCGAGCCGCTGGCACCTGCGGCCGCGGCCGACGCGGCGCGTTATGCGTTCAAAGTCTGGGAGCTAAAACGCACCGCCACCTATGGCAGCAAGCGGATCGACGAACGCGCCCTGCCGGTCACCCGCGCCGAGGTCTTGGCCGATCCGCGCCGCATCCGGCTCACGATCACGACCCTGGCGCCCGCCACGATTTTCGAACTCACCTGCCGCCTGCAGGACGCGACCGGCGCCGAAGTGAGCCGAGTGATCACCGGCACGATTCACCGCGTTCCGCCCCGCTCCTAACCGCATTACCGCAATTCGAATGGTATGCTCGGCCGCTTCCGCAGCAGCGGTTGGCAGACGCAAATTCGTATCGGCATCGTCTTCATCCAGCCCGATTTCTCCTTTTATAAACATCGGGCAGTCGGTAGCGGGCAGGTAATTTCGGTCGCGGCCGGGCCGTCCGGGCCCCGGCGGGGGAGATTTTCGGAACTTGCGCCGGAAGCGCCGGGACTAAAAAGTGTTTCCTCTTGTCAATCGGCTGGCTGTGTCCGCAGGTGAGCCTTTGGTTCATTTGTCCGCATCTTGCTGCGTAGGCATAGATTTAACTTTCGCCGAGATTTTCCGCCCACCGTCATTTTCCTTATGTTGTCCTTATTGTCCCTCCGCCTCGGCGTCCGCGCGCTCGTCCTCACGAGTTCATTAGTGGTTGCTTCCGCTGCCGCGCTCATCGGCCAGACGCCTTCCGCCAACGACGGTTTCGACCCCAATCCCAACGGCCCCGTGCTCGCCGCCGTCACCCAGCGCGATGGCAAGGTCATCGTCGGCGGAGCGTTCACCACCGTTCTCCCCAACGGGGCCTCGGACCGCATCGATCGCGTAAATTTTGCCCGGTTTAACAGTAACGGCACGCTCGACTTGGAATTCAACCCGGCCCCGAACGGTCACGTCACCGCCATCGCTCTCCAACCCGACGGCAGCGTCATTATCGGCGGTCTCTTCACGCAGCTTCAGCCGAACAACTCGAATCCGGCGCCCCTCGTGGTTCGCAACCGCCTCGCCCGCATCCTCGCCGACGGCCGGGTCGATCTCACGTTTAACCCCGATATCGGCGGCGCCGGCGTCCCGCAGGTTACCTCGATCGTCGTGCAGGCCGATGGACGTATTGTCATCGGCGGCACCTTCCGCTCGGTCGGTGGCCTGGCCCGCAATTACCTCGCGCGTCTGTTGGCCTCCGGTGCGGTCGATACCTCGTTCAACCCCAACCCCAACGCCGCGGTCCTCAGCTTGGCCCTCTTCGGCGACGGCAATAAAATCCTTGTCGGCGGTTCGTTCACCTCGCTGAGCTCTGAAAACGGCGTCACCACCACCCGCACGCGTTTTGCCCGGCTGAATCCGAACGGCACGCCCGATTCCGAGTTCGATGCGAAACCCGACAATGCCGTCAACACGATCGTCGTGCAGACGGATGGCAAAATCATCCTCGGCGGCTCCTTCAACGCCATCGTTCCCAGCGGCTCAACCGCCACGACGACCCGCAGCCGCCTCGCCCGACTCAACGCGGACGGTTCCCTCGATACCGCTTGGAATCCGAATCCGAACGCCGACGTCAACGCCCTCTTGCTCCAGCCCGATGGCACGCTGCTGGTCGGCGGCGCTTTCACCAGTCTGCGCCCCAATAACGACGCGGGATCGACCAGCCGGCCCTATCTGGCGCGTCTCTTGGTCGACGGCAGCCTCGACGTGACGTTCAACAGTTCCGGTAATGGCGCGGTCCAAGCCCTCGCGCTCCAAGCCGACGGCAAGGTCGTCGCTGGCGGTTATTTTACCCAATATCGCGCCGGCGCGACCATTGCCCCGGTTAATCGGAACTACCTCGCCCGCCTCAATGCCGACGGCTCGGTCGACACCACCCTCGATCCGACTTCCAATGGCCGCATCGTCGTTCAAGCGGTGCAGTCCGACGGCAAAGTAATCGTCGGCGGCAACTTCTCGATCCTGGGCGGCGTGACCCGCAACTTCCTCGCTCGCCTCAATGCCAACGGGACGGTGGATACCACGTTTGCTCCGGTCGCCAACGACATTGTCACCGCGATCGTCGTTCAGGCCAACGGCCAGATCGTCATCGGGGGCGCGTTTACGAACATCAGCGGCATTCCCCGTCGTTACCTCGCCCGGCTCAACAGCGATGGCTCGGTCGATGCCGCGTTTGACCCCGCGCCCAACGCCCAAATCACCGCGCTCGCGCTCCAAAGCGCCGACCAAAAGATCGTGGTCGGCGGAGCCTTCACCGCGCTCCAGCCCAACGGCGTATCTGCGACCACTAACCGCGGCTTCATCGCCCGCCTCAACCCCAATGGCACGCTCGACAGCTTCGACCCCGGCGCCAACTCCTCGCCTACCGTCATCACCGTGCTGAGCGACGGCAAGATCCTCATCGGCGGCAATTTCACGTTCTTCACGCCCAACGCGGGCACCTCTTCGACCGGTCGCGCGTATTCTGCGCGCCTGAATTCCGATGGCACGGTCGATACCTCGTGGGACACCGGGATCAACGGCAACGTCTTCACCCAAGTGGTTCAGAGCGACGGTAAGATCGTCGTCGCCGGTGCGTTCAACACCGTCGCTCCGAAAGGCGCCGCGAGCCTCACCGTGCGCTACTTCATCGCGCGCTTCAATGCCGAYGGCACCCTTGACACCGCGTATAACCCCCGCGCCAGCGACCAGATCAACACCCTGGCGCTTCAGTCCGACGGCAAAATCGTTGCCGGTGGCCTCTTCAGTTTTTTCCGCAACCAGGACGACCTCACGAAGAATGTGAGCATCAACCGGATCGCCCGCCTCAACACCGACGGCTCCGTGGACATGGCGTTTAATCCCAATGGTGGCGGCCAGGTCAACGCCATCACGATTCTGGCCAGCGGTCAGATGATCGTGAGCGGTGGTTTCAACGCCCTCACCCCGGCGGGCCAAGGCCTCGTGCTCGCGCCCAACCGCATCGTCCGGCTCAACCCCAACGGCACCGTTGACGGCGCCTTCGACCCCGCTGCGACTCCCGCCACCGGCCAAATCACGACCTTGGCGGTTCAGCCTGATTCCCGGCTGCTCGTGGGCGGCTCGTTTACTAATTTTGCCGGGGCCACGAGCCGTAACCTCGCCCGCTTCACCCTCGGCGGGGCGGCCGATACCAATTTTAACCCCAACCCCGACGGTCCTGTCTCCGCGCTCATTGTGCAGCCCGCACGCGGCAACGCCTTGGTGCAGACCGCGAACTTCGGCTGGTTCGAGCGCGATAGCGCCCTGCGCGCCAGTTTCAACCATTTCGGTGTTCGCCAACTCATCGGCGAGATTCGGGCGGTGCTCGTCCAGCCGGACGGCAAAATCATCATCGCTGGAGCCTTCACGAATCAAACCGGACTCACCAATTCGAATCTGGCTCGGCTCACGCCGGATGGAGAGTTTGATTCAAGCTACAAACCGCTGATCAACGGCAGCGTTTTCGCGCTCGCCCTCCAAGCCGACGGTAAGCTCATTCTCGCCGGCTCGTTTGACCAGGTGAATTCGACCGCCCGCGGCCGCATCGCCCGTCTCAATGCCGACGGTTCCCTCGACACCGCTTATAACCCCACCGCCAGCGCCGACGTCCGCGCTCTCGCCCTCCAGACGGACGGCAAGCTCGTCCTCGGCGGTGATTTTACGACCCTCCAGCCCGGCGCCACCGGCACGGCGGTCGGCCGTAACTACATCGCCCGGCTCAACACCGATGGCACGATCGACACGCCTTACAACCCCACGGCCAACGCGGCGGTGAACGCTCTGGTCTTCCAAAGCGACGGCAAGCTGCTGGTGGGCGGCTCATTCACCAGTCTGCAGCCCGGCGCGACCGGCACGGCGGTGAATCGCAGTAATCTGGCCCGCCTCAATGCCGACGGCACCGTCGACAGTTACAACCCCGGCCCCAACGCCGTGGTCAATGTCATCACCATACAGCCTGCCGACGGCAAGGCGGTCATCGGCGGCGCCTTTAATGGCGTCCGACCCGATGACCAGGCCGTCTACGCCCGCGCCGGTATCGCCCGCCTGAACCTCGACGGCACCCTTGATTCAAATTTTGACCCCTCGGCCAATGGAGCGGTCAACGCACTCGCCGCCTTTGCGGACGGCACGATTTTGGTCGGCGGCGATTTCACCACGTTCCGACCGAATGGTGCGGCTTTCGCGACGACCCGCACGCGTCTCGCTCTCATCAACAGCGACGGCGGGCTCAACCCCGGTTTTAACCCCGGCCCCACCGGTACGGTCTTTGCAGTTCGAGCCCTCGCCGACGGCAGCATCCTCGCCGGCGGTCGCTTCAACGGGATTCAAGGCGACGGCAGCCTCCTTGTCGGCGGGAACTTTGCCACCATCGGCGGCTCTCAAAACGCCAACCTCGCCTTCCTCGACGGCGACGGTAACGCCTCTCCTTTCTTCACGCCCAATCCCAACGGCCTCGTCGCGGCCCTCGCGCAACAGGCGGATACCCGCCTGATCGTGGGCGGCAACTTCACGAGCATCGCCGGCCTGCCCCGCGCCCGCCTCGCCCGGCTGACGCTCGCCGGTGTGATCGACACCACCTTCAACCCCGGCGTCGACGGGCTCGTCTCGACGCTCTCGGTGCAGGTCGATGGCCGCATTTTGCTCGGCGGCACCTTTGCCAACGTCGCCGGCACGGCCCGCGCCAACCTCGCTCGTCTCACTGCGGCCGGCGCGATTGACTCCGCCTTTACGGCGGTGACCAACGGTTCGGTCTTTGCGCTCCGCTTGTTGCCCGACGGCAAGATTCTCATCGCGGGCAGTTTCACCGCTGTGAGCGGAACCGCCCGGAACCGCCTGGCTCGGCTCAACGCCGACGGCTCGGTCGACACCACGTTTACGGCCTCAGTCGGTGATGGTGAAGTGCGCAGCCTCGCGCTCTCCGCCGACGGCAAGATCACCCTCGCCGGCACTTTCACCACCGTGTCCGGTGCCCCCCGCGCCAACGTGGCCCGCCTCAATGCCGACGGCTCGCTCGACGCCGCGTTCAATTCCGCCACCAACGGCACCGTTTTTGCCGCGATTCTCCAAAGCGACGGCGCCCCGGTGCTCGGTGGCACGTTCAGCACGGCTGGCGGTCAGTCCCGCGTGAACTTGGCCCGTCTCGCCGCCACCACCCCGGCGACGCAAGCGATCGTCGCCGCCGCCAACCGCACTTCGGTCACTTGGAATCGCGGCGGCGGCAGTCCCGACGTTTCGGCCGTTCGCTTTGAGTTCTCGACCGACTCCGCCAATTGGACCGCGATCGGCAATGCCACCCGCGTGGGCACCACGGCCAATTGGCAGCTTACGGGCCTGAACCTTCCGGCCGCGGACACCTTTTACATCCGCGCCTCGGGTGCGACGGCTGGCCTTCTTCGCGCCGTTCAGGCGTTTAATTTCTCCGTCGTTCCTGCGTTCAACTCCGCTAACTCCGTCGGCACCACCAGCGGCAATCAGTTCCTCCTCGCCACGGGCACGGGGGCGACGGCCGCTTACGCGGCCGAGGGATTGCCGCCCGGTCTGGCGTTGAACTCCGACACCGGGGTGATTTCCGGCATCGCGACGACCGCTGGCACCTACGGGGTCATGGTCACCGCGACCAACGCCGGCGGCACCGTCGCCCGCGCGCTCAGCATCACGGTCTCGCCCCCGGGCAGTACCTCCGTCGGCCCCGCGATCCTCTACAATCTCGCCTCCCGCGCGACCATCGCCGGCTCGGGCCTCACGACCAGCGGGTTCTCGGTCTCCGGCTCAGGCAACAAATCGGTGCTCATCCGGGCTTCCGGTCCTGCGCTCGCGGCGTTTGGCGTCGCCGATGGCATCGCCCGTCCCCGCCTGCGTCTCTTCAACGCCGTCGGCGCGGTCGTGTTGGAGAATGCGGGCTGGTCCAACAATTCCGAAGTCGCGGCCACGGCCGCTCGTCTCGGTGCGTTCGCGTATACCGCCGGCAGCGTTGATGCGGCCGCCGTGGTCTCGCTCGCGCCCGGCAACTACTCCGTGCAGGTCGGCGACGATGCCGCCCGCGGCGGCTCGGTCCTCACCGAGATTTACACCGCCGAAGCCGTGGTCACTGCGACCCTCATCAATCTCGCGGCGCGTGCGCCGGTCGCGGTGGGTCGCCCGCTGATCGGCGGCTTCGTCGTCACTGGGGAGGCGGGCACGGTGCAACGTCTCCTGCTCCGCGGCGTCGGCCCCGGTTTGGCCAAATTCGGGGTCACGGGCGCACTCGGTGATCCCGTGATCAAGGTCTACAATTCTGCCGGTGCGCTCATCGCTTCCAGCGACGACTGGAGCGGGGCCGACCTCGCAGCGCTCGCGCCGTTCGCCCTCGACGCTGGCAGCAAGGACGCAGCGCTCATTTATTCGTTCTCGCCCGGCGCCTACACCTTGGAAGTCAGCACCACCGGCACCGCCGGCGAAGCCCTCGCCGAGATTTATTCCGCGCCGTAAGCGTGAGGGGCGCGGTCGGGCCGCGCCCTTGTTCACCCGGCAGGACTTATCTCCGCCGGCTTTACTCTCATCCGGTCTTCGCGGCCAGGGCCGCGAGCTGTTTTTCCAGCTCGCGCACTTTCAAAGCCAACTCGGGCAACCGCTGAATTCCGATCCATTGGCGCTTGGCCTGCTTGTCGGGCACCGCGGGATAACCGAGCACGGTTTCTTTTTCCGCCACGTCGCGCATCACCCCGGATTTCGCGCCGATGGTGGATTGCCGTCCGATCTTGAGGTGCCCGCCCACGCCCGATTGTGAGGCGATCACGCAGTAGTCGCCGAACACCGTGCTGCCGGCGAAACCGCATTGGCCGAGGATCAGACAGTGTTGCCCAAAAACGACGTTGTGCGCGACGTGCACGAGGTTGTCGATTTTAGTGCCGCTACCGATCACCGTGGACCCGAGGGCCGCACGGTCGATGGCCGTGTTGGAGCCGATCTCGACATCGTCGCCGATGACGACGTTGCCGACTTGGTGAATTTTGACGTGCCGGCCTTGGTTGAACACATAACCGTAGCCATCGGAGCCGATCACCGTGCCGGCATGGATTGCAGTACGATGGCCGATTTGGGTGTGAGAATAAATGACGACGTTGGGAAACAGCCGGACATCGTCGCCGAGCCGGCTGTCGTGCGCGACGTGGTTGCCACTGAGCAAGGCAGAGCGTGCGCCGATCTGGACGCGTTCCCCAATCGCGCAACCCGGGCCGATATGCGCGGTGGGATCAATCTGCGCGGAGGCCGCGACCGTCGCGGTCGGATGGATGCCGGGAGCGAACGTTGCAGGCGGAAAAAACAGCGGGATCACCTGCGCGGCCGCGATGCGTGCATCGGGCACGCGGATGATGACTTTCGTTGCCGAAGTGAACGGCCCCGAAACCAAGATCGCCGCCGCCGCGCTGGCTTCGGCGGCGGCGAAGTAGCTCTCTTTTTCCGCAAACGTGAGATCGCCGGGTTGTGCGCGGTCGGCGGCGGCGAAACCGGTGAGCGGTGTTTCGCCGTTGCCGACGACTTCGCCCTTGAGCAAAGCGGCGATTTGCGCGGCGGTGAACGTCATGGCGGCGCCCCGTTCACAATCCCCGCACGCCGACCATGCGTTGCTGCGCGACATCCCAGACTTTCAGCCTCAAGCAACGCATGATGTCCGAGGGCCGGAGCGTGGTTGTCTTCGGCGCTTGCAGCTCCGGGATCGCCGCGAGCACCTCGGGCAAACGGTAGAAAGGGATGCGGTGGTTGAGATGATGGATGTGGTGATAGCCGATGTTGGCGGTGAACCATGCCAGCACGGGATTCATTTTCATATAGCTGGATGATTCGAGCGCGGCTTTTTCGTAGGTCCAGCCGTCTTTCTCGGCGAATGAAACGCCCGGGAAATTGTGCTGGGCGTAGAAAAGATACGAGCCGAGCGCATCCATTACGAAGTGGGGGAGCAGTTGCCCGAGCACCAGCGCGGTCCAACCGCCGGTCATGAAGAGCGTCACGCTGATCGCGAGGTGGACGATGATTGCGACCAGGCAGTCGAGGTGCTCGCGCGGATGGTTGTAGAACGGGTAAATGCACATCCCTTGGAGAAACATGAACACGTAACCAAAAAGGATCGTGAGCGGGTGCCGCACGAAGAGATACATGATCCGTTTGCCGGTCGAGCTGCGCCGATACTGGTCGGTGGTCATGATCGGATAGGAGCCGATGTGGGAGCCGCGCAGCTTGGAATTGTGGTTGTGGTGATGATTATGGGAACTGCGCCACACGCTGCTCGGGCTGAGAGCGAGAATGCCGAAAACGCGCATGAGGCCCTCGGCGATTTTCGAGCTCGGCAGGATCGCGTGATGTTGCTGGTCGTGGTAAATGACGAAGAACCGCACGAGAGTCAGCCCGGCGAGCACACTGCAAACGAGCCGGGCGACTAAAGGGAGACCAGAAAGCGCAACGGCTAGCGCGACGATCAGCACGGTGAGGGTAGATAATATCGCCCACCAACTTTTAACCGGGTCGTCTTTAGCAAATGGCTTCGTCGCCAGAATGAGTTCGGTTCCTTCAAGCGGAGCATTTGGGCGGGATGGAGTGGCGATCATGACCATTATTCTAGATGCTCACTTTCGTGCCTCGCGCAAGGCCGCACTCGGTGTCGTTTGAGCGACCGTGCATGGCGGAATCACCAATTGTCTGTGCGGAACGGTGCCGCGGGCAGACCCGAACCGTTGTAGAGATTGGCCTCCGGGGCGTTAGACCAAGCGTAGCGGACGGCCACGGGATCACGCACATCGGGCGCGGAAACGAGGAGCGTTTCGCGGATGATCTGCGCCGTTGCCGGGCGGAAAACGCGGTCGGCGCCCGCAACTTCCAGGCTCTGAACGGGCCGGTCGTGGGCGACCAGTCCGTCGCCGGCGTGGGCAAAGGTCACCCGCAGCGCCGCCCCCTCGCGGGTAGCCGCGAGGAAAGTCGGCCCGGTGTCGGCCGTGGTGAGGCCGTAAATCCGGTTCTTGGCCAGAAATGCGAGACGGCGGCCGACTTCCTGTTTGTTGGTCGGGTGAACATCTTGGGGATCGCCGAGATCGAGCGCGAGGGCTTGGCCGGTGTTAGGCAAGGCCAGCGTTTGCGTCTGGGCCTCGCGCAGACGAGCCCACGCGCGGCCGGTTGGGTCGGAAGGGGCTTTAAAGCCGGCTAGGTTGACCCAAAGAAAAGGTAAATCACCTTGGCCAAAATGTCTGCGCCACGCTGTGATCATCGCCGCGAAGAGCGCGTGGTATTCGGTCGGTCGATCGGTGTTATCTTCGCCTTGATACCAGAGAATGCCGCGGAGGGCACTGGGCAGGATCGGGTTGATCATACCGTTAAAAAGCCCGGCGGGCTGCCACGGATCCGAGGGAAATCCACGCGGCGCCCGAGGGCGCGGATTCGCCTGAACAAATGCCGCGTGCGGGGTGAGAACCGGATTTTTTGGACCGGATTTTTTGGTCGGCGCCACGAGGGTTTTTGCGGCGGCCTCGGCGGCCGTCCACGCGGCGAGATCACGGTCGAATTGGATTTTTCTTGCCGCGTAGGCCGCCAGATCCTCCGTCCATCGTGCGCTGACGCGGGTGAATTCCGGTGAACTCGCCAGCGCAGCCGGGCTCATCCACGCTTCGACCGGGGTGCCGCCGCATGAACTGTGCACGAGGCCGATGGGCACGCCGAGCTTTTGAAAGAGGTCGCGCGCGAAAAAATAGCCGACCGCGGTGAATCCGCCGACGGTTTGCGGAGTCGTCATTTGCCAGCCAGAAGTAGCGACGGTGCCCGACGGCGCGGTAGCGATGGATCGCTCAATCCGGATGTGGCGAATTAAAGGATAGCGGGCGAGGGCGATTTCGGCATCGGCGCCGGTTACGCGGCTCGTCGCCTGCCACGTGCCCGGTCGAGAATCGACGGTGAATTCCATGTTGGACTGCCCTGAGCAGAGCCACACGTCGCCGACCACGATGTTCTTCAAGGTCAGGGTATTTTTCCCGGTGACGACTAGGTCGGCGCCGATGGCACTGGTAGAGAGAGCGTCGAGGACAATAATCCAACGCCCGTCGGCCGCAGCGGTGACGGCGTGACTTTGACCGGCGAAGGTCACGATGACCTTTTCGCCAACATCGGCCGTGCCCCAAATCGGGACGGGCCGGTCGCGTTGCAAAACCGCGTGGTCGGCAAACAGCGGGGCAACGGTGACATCGGCCCGGGCGCTTAGGCTGACGAGGGCACCGACCGTGATCGTTAGAAAGCGCAGTGATTGCATGAGGGAGGCCATGAATCCACCCCAATAACGGGCGCTCGGCAAGTTCGCCGCTTTTGTGACCGCGGGCTGATCGCAGCAGAAGAGATGTTCGTAAAAAATTTCGCGGTTCCGCGGCACTCGCGGGGTTGGTTTGAGTCCCGCCGCGTCGCCGGGCCCGCCGTGCTCCGGCCGGTTGATGAGGGTCCGTTGGTCTCGACCAACGGGACGGCCCAGAGCGGGGACTCGCGGCCATGCAATGCCTCGCCCTGATCGGGGAATCACAACCCAGCGATTGACCGGCGGGTGGGCCCGCCGCCAACCCGGGTGCTCGATTGCGTCCGGCGGGTGGAGGCGTTTGGTGGTGGGTGAGAATACTCCTTCGCCCTGCAACTCTCACCCTTAACGTTTACCTCCATGCTCATTCGCTCCCCCAAAGCTTGGGAACTCCCCGAGTCCGCCATCACCCCCGAAAACCTCTACCACCTCACGAAGCGCCGGGATTTCCTGCGCGCGCTCGGCGTCACCGGCTTTGCGCTCGCCGCCCGCGATGTCCTCGCCGCCACCGCGGGATTTCCGACCAAGGTGAACCCGGCTTACCGTGACCCGGCCCTCAAACCCACGGCCTACGAGCACATCACGAGCTACAACAATTTTTACGAGTTCGGCACCGACAAGGCGGAGCCCAAGGTCAACGCCAACAAGGGCTGGCAGACCGATCCGTGGACCGTCGAAATCGCCGGCCTGGTGCGCAACCCGTTCAAAATCGAGGCCAATGATCTCGTCATGAAAATGGGCGGCGCCGAGCAACGCGTGTATCGCCTGCGATGCGTTGAGGCGTGGTCGATGGTGGTGCCGTGGGACGGCTTCGAACTCTCGAAACTCATCGCGCTCGCCGATCCGAAGGCCGAGGCAAAGTATGTGAAGTTCACGACCTTCGTGGACCGGAAGAACGCCCCCGGCCAGCGGGCCGGCAATCTCGACTATCCCTACGTCGAGGGGCTGCGGCTCGATGAGGCGATGAATGAGTTGTCCTTCATCGCGACCGGAATCTACGGCAAACCGATCCCCAATCAAAACGGCGTGCCGCTGCGGCTCGTCGTGCCGTGGAAGTATGGTTTCAAGAGCATCAAATCGATCGTGAAGATCGAGCTCACCGACAAACAGCCGAAGAACACCTGGCAGGTTTTGCAATCCGCCGAGTATGGCTTCTTCGCCAACGTGAATCCCGCCGTGGACCACCCGCGCTGGACGCAGGCGAGCGAGCGCGTGATCGGCGGCGGTCTCGGCGGCCGGCAAAAAACACTCATGTTTAATGGCTACGAAAAACAAGTCGCCGCACTCTACGCCGGGATGGACCTGCGGAAGAATTATTGAAAAGCCAAAGCGAAGGGTGGAGCCGGCTCCGGCGTGGCATGGGCGTCCCGCCCATGTTCCGAAACTCACGGGCGAGACGCCCGTGCCACTTTTCGATCCGTCTACTCCACCCATGCTGATTCTCGAAAAACTCCTGCGGTCCAAAGTCGTGGTCTGGACTTTGCTCGTGGTGCCGGGCCTGTGGCCGCTCTGGCCGATTTTCATCCGGGAGGATGCGAGTGTGACGGCCGATCCGCTCAAATACGTCCTGCACCACCTCGGCTTCGTTGCCTGTATTTTGCTCGCGACCGTGCTGTCGTTCTCACCGTTGCGCGTGCTCTGGCCGAAATGGGGCGTGGTGCAGGCACTCAACCGGCACCGCCGGCTTGTCGGCGTGGCGGTGTTTGTTTACGCGGCACTGCATCTGGCGACGCACCTCGTTTTTGAAGGCGGCCTCGAACTCGCGGCGGTGCCCACGACCTTGAAGACGGCGGTGGGAAAACCGTTTCAGCTCACCGGGCTCTTCGCGTTTACGATCTTGCTGGTGTTGGCCGCGACGAGCTCGAACGCCGCGATTAAGTTGCTCGGCGGCAAGGTGTGGAAAAACATCCATCGGATCGTCTACCTCGCCGCCGGTCTCGCCGTGTATCACCAAGCTGCCGCGCGAAAGCTCTTTCCGATGCAGGTCGTGTGGATCTTCGCGCCGCTGGTGATCTTGGAAATCGCCCGCGTCTGGAAGCAACGCCGGGCGAAGGCGTGATCAGTTGGGTTCAGGGCTTCGGCGTGATTCTACTTTATCGAAGCAGGTGAAGGTGCTAACCTTCAGCCGTTTCTGTTTGCGTTTAAGACCGGATCCCACCGGCTATCTTAAAAAAAGCCCCATGAATTCATTCCATATTTCCCGTCGGTCGTTTCTCAAACGGTGCAGCGTTGCCGCCGCGGCGTCCGGGCTGCCGTTGTGGTTTGTCGAACGTCAGCTCGTGGCGGCCGAGACGGTCGGCCCCCGGCGGCTCGGGCCTAACGATCGTCCGGGCATCGCCCTCATCGGTTGCGGCGGGCAGGGCAGGGGCGTCACGACCAACGCGGCGAATCACGGCGACATCGTGGCCGTCTGCGACGTCGACACGAAGCATGCGGCCCAGGCTTCGGCGCGGTTCATGGCCGAGGGCAAGACGCCGCCGCAGATCTACGGCGATTTTCGCCGCGTGCTGGAGCGCGACGACGTGCAGGTGATCGTCAACGCCACGCCCGACCATTGGCACACGTTGATCAACCTCGGCGCTGTGAAGGCCGGCAAAGACATCTACAGCGAAAAGCCGCTCACGCTCACGATCGACGAAGGCCGCCGTCTGGTCACCGCCGCGCGCGCCCGCGGCACGATCTTGCAGACGGGCACCCAGCAGCGCAGCTCGCAGCAATTCCGCCTAGCCTGCGAACTCGTGCGCAACGGCCGGATCGGCCGCTTGCAAGAGGCCAAGGTGTGGTTGCCCGCGGGTCTCAATGAAGGCCCGTTTGCGATGGCAAACGTGCCGCCCGAGCTCAACTGGGATTTCTGGCTCGGGCCGGCACCGCGCGTCGACTACGTGCCGCAGCGGGCGCACAAGACGTTTCGCTTTTGGTATGACTATTCGGGCGGCACGATGACCGACTGGGGCGCCCACCACAACGACATCGCCTATTGGGCGATCGGTCAGCTTGCGCCGCGTGACGTCGAATCCACCGTGCTCGCCCAGCCGACCCCCGGCGGCTACACGGCGATCAGCGATTACGAAGTGCGCTACACCTACGCCGACGGGATCAAGCTCACGATTCTCACGACGAAGGACGACAGCATCTATGGCGCAGTGATCAACAAGGACGGACAGCGCAACGGCATCCGCTTTGAAGGCACCGACGGTTGGATTTGGGTGCGCCGCGGTCAGATCACCGCGAGTGATCCGGCGTTGCTCACGACGCCGCTGCCCGAGGGTTCGATTCAGTTGCAACGCAGCAAAGAGCACATGGCTAATTTCATCGAGAGCGTGCGTTCGCGGCAGGATCCGATTTGCGACGTCGAGACGGGTCATCGCTCGGCGACGATGTGCCATCTCGGGGCGATTTCGCTGCGCACCGGCCTAAAACTCACCTGGGATGCGGCCACCGAAAAATTCGTCGGCGAGCACGCCGCCGCCGGCAACGCGCACCTCGCCCGCGAGCTGCGCGCGCCGTATGACTACAGTTTTGTGGGGTAACGGTGGTCGACCAGATTAGTCCCTGACGGCCGATGTAGTTCTTGTTTCGCTTAGCAGAGAAGTGTGAAGGTAGAGCCATGCGCTTTTCCTCCTCAATCACCCTGCTAGCGGGAGTTTTCATCGTCGGCCCCATGTTTTCCGCGCCCAATCCTACCCACACGGACGAAGCCAAGGTTCCGCCCTACACGTTGCCCGATCCACTGGTGATGGCCGACGGCACGCCGGTGCGCGATGTCGCGGCGTGGCGCACGAAGCGGCGGTCGGAGTTGCTGGAGCTGTTTGCCCGTGAGGTCTACGGGCGCACGCCGGCGGGGCGGCCGGCGGCGATGCGCGCGGAGGTGACGTCAGTCAATCGCTCGGCGGCAAGGCCACCCGAAAAGAAGTAACTTTGTGGTTCACGGGCAAAACCGACGGGCCACGGATGAACCTTCTTGTTTACTTGCCGAACGGCGTGAAGTCGCCGCCGCCGGTTTTTCTTGGCCTGAATTTCTTTGGCAACCACACCGTCCACGCCGACCCGGGCATTGCGCTGGTGGAGCCGCAGCCGGAAAATAAGTCCAAGCAGCGCGGCGCGCGCGGAGCAGTGGCAAATCGAGACGGTAATCGCGCGGGGCTATGTGACGGTGTCGGCCTGGTGCAACGACCTCGCGCCGGATCGCGCCAATGGGCTCAGCGAGGGTGCGCCGGCGCTCTTTTCAACGGGCGGCGCCGAGGAGCGCTCGGGTGATGCGTGGGGCGCGGTTGGCGCGTGGGCGTGGGGACTGAGTCGTGCGCTCGACTATCTCGAGACCGACACCGACGTGGATGCGCGACGCAATGCGGTGCACGGGCACTCGCGCCTCGGCAAGGCCGCGATCTGGGCGGCGGCACAGGACGAGCGGTTCGCGTTGCTGATTTCCAACGAGAGCGGCTGCGGCGGGGCGGCGTTGAGCAAGCGCGTCTACGGCGAGACGGTGGGCATCATAAATCAAAAATTTCCGCACTGGTTTGCAAAAAACTTCCGCCGTTACGACGACAACGAAACGGCGCTGCCCGTGGACCAGCACCAGTTGCTGGCGTTGATCGCGCCGCGGCCGCTCTACGTGGCGAGTGCGGAGGGCGACCAGTGGACGGATCCGCGTGGGGAGTTTTTGTCCGCGCTGGGCGCGGAGCCGGTTTACACGCTGCACGGAAAGGCCGGGTTGGGAGTGACGGCGATGCCGGCGTTGGACGCCCCGGTGGGCGGGACGCTCCGCTACCACATCCGGACCGGGAAACATGACATCATCGCCTACGATTGGGCGCAGTATCTGGACTTCGCGGACCGGCACCTGCGGCCGTGAGACGCGATCACTCCCGGCTGACTTCGACCGTATACCGTTTTCCTGTTCCGCCCTCCGCGTCGCGGATCGCTTTTCTCACTGCAGGATCGGCGAGGATTTCGATCGTCTTGGCGATGGCCGATAGACGTTCGGCGCTGATGATGTGGGCCACGGGCTTCTTGCGACGGGTGATGGCGGCGAGTTTCGCGTAGGAATCCCACAGTCGCGCTTGCCTCGGGGCGGGCCCGATCTTTGTTCGTAGCGGTTCGGTTGACCCCTTTTTTCCATGCCCCTTATCACCGCCAGTAAGACTCAGCCTGTTTATGATGTGATCGTCGTCGGTTCCGGCGCCGCCGGCGGCCAGACCGCTTACACGCTCGCGATGGAGGGCGTGAAAGTTCTCATGCTCGAGGCCGGTCGAAACTACGACCCGGTCAAGGAGACGCCGATGTTTCAGACGACCGCCCAGGCGCCGCTCCGGGGCACGAGCACGCCGGACAAGCCGTTTGGGTTCTACGATTCCACGGTCGACGGCGGTTGGCAGGTGCCCGGCGAGCCTTACACCAGCGCCTCGAGCGATCCCTCCCGCCAGTTTTGGTGGTGGCGCGCGCGGATGCTCGGCGGTCGCACGAACCACTGGGGCCGCATCTCGCTGCGTAACGGGCCTTACGATTTCAAACCCTACTCGCGCGACGGGCTCGGGTTCGACTGGCCGATCGGCTACGACGATGTCGCGCCCTACTACGACAAGGTCGAGATGCTCATCGGCGTTTACGGCGCCAACAACGGTCTCGAAAACACGCCCAACTCGCCCGATGGCTGTCTGCTCCCGCCGCCCAAGCCCCGCGCCGGCGAACTTCTCGCGCAAAAACACGCCAAGAAACTCGGCCTGCCCGTCGTCGCGATTCACCGCGCCGTGCTCAGCGTGAAGCAGGACGCCGACACGATACCGGCGAAACTCCACCCGAAGAATCCCACCGCCCAGCGCATCCTCGCCGAGTCGATGCGCGCGCGCGCCGCGTGTTTTTGGGCGACCGATTGCGGCCGGGGTTGCTCCACCCGCGCCAACTACCAATCCACGACGGTTCACCTGCCGCCCGCGTTGGCGACCGGCAATCTCGACCTCTTGCCCAACGCCATGGTCCGCGAAGTGACCATGGACGAGAACGGTAAGGCGACCGGCGTCATCTGCGTCGACAAAATCACCGGCGAAGAACGCGCACTCAAGGCCCGCGTCGTCGTGCTGGCGGCAAGCTCGGCCGAGTCCGTGCGCATTCTGCTCAATTCGAAATCGCCCCGGCATCCGAACGGCGTCGCCAACTCCAGCGGTCTCGTGGGCAAATACATCATGGACACCGTGGGCGCGCGTCTCGGTGGCCAGATCCCGGCGTTGGAAAATATGCCGGTGCACAACGAGGACGGCGCCGGCGGCAATCACGTCTACGTGCCGTGGTGGCTCTATAAGGAGCAACTCGCCGGCAAGCTCGGCTTCGCGCGCGGTTATCACATCGAGTTCGGAACTGGCCGGCGGATGCCCGGGATGGGCGCGACGAGCGGCATGACCGATCTGACGAACGGTAGCTACGGCCGGAAGTTCAAGGAAGACGCCCGCCGCTATTACGGCTCGTTCGTCGGTTTTGCCGGGCGCGGCGAGATGATCCCCAACGACGATTCCTTCTGCGACCTCGATCCTGTGGTGAAAGACAAGTGGGGCATCCCCGTGCTGCGTTTCCACTGGAAATGGTCCGACCATGAGACGAAGCAGGCCGCGCATATGCAGCAGACCTTTGCCGCGCTCATCGCGGAGCTGGGCGGAATCATCCAGAGTAAGGTGGAAGCCGACGGCGCCAACGCGATCGAGCCCGGCGGCAAGATCATCCACGAAGTCGGCGGCACCATCATGGGCACCGATCCGAAAAAATCCGTGACGAACCAGTGGTGCCAGACGTGGGACGTGAAGAACCTTTTCGTCACCGACGGCGGTCCGTTTGCGAGCAACGCCGACAAGAACCCCACGCTCACGATCATGGCGCTCGCGTGGCGCGCCAGCGACTACCTCATGGCCGAAATGAAGAAAGGAAATCTCTGATATGAGCACCCCCGACCACCCTGCCCGCAGCCGCATGGATCGCCGCACCGCGCTCAAGTGGATCGTCACCGCCGCGGCTTCGCTCCCGTTGCTCGACCGCGCCGCACTTGCGGCCACCGCGCCCGCGGCCAAAGCGGCCGTCGGCTACGGCACCGATCCGGATCTGCTCAAGTCCTACAAGCCCGGCGATGTCTGGGCGCTCACGTTCACCGACGACCAACGCCGCACGGCCGTGACGCTCTGCGACGTGATCATCCCGGCGGACGCGAAGTCGCCGGCCGCCTCGACTGTGGGCGTGCCCGACTTTATCGACGAATGGATCAGCGCCCCGTATCCCGGCCACGACAAAGACCGGGTGCTGGTGGTGGAAGGCCTCGCCTGGCTCGAAGCCGA
This sequence comes from Opitutia bacterium, assembly GCA_002737275.1. Classification (GTDB taxonomy): domain Bacteria; phylum Verrucomicrobiota; class Verrucomicrobiia; order Opitutales; family Opitutaceae; genus Tous-C4FEB. Next base: position 1,200 of record NSIG01000035.1, on the reverse strand, counting down.
GTCGAAGCAGCGTTTCGGCAACGAGTTTTCCTCGCTCGTGGCGAGCCAGCACCGGGCGATCTGCGACGATATCTGCTACCTGCCGAAAGCGAAACCGGAGTTCAAACGGGCGGCGCAGTTTTTCACCAAGTTCCGTGATCTCACGTCGGGCGGTTTCTACTCGACGCCGGAAGGCTGGAAAGACATCGGCTACGTCGGCAACGTCGCGATCGAAAAGTTCGAAGGACCCACGCCGGCGGCGCTCAAACACCTTGGGCTAGCCTGAGGGCATTCGTAGGAGCAAATTCATTTGCGACCCAAGGGCACGTGGCGCGGTGCGACGTAGCTTGGATCGCAAATAAATTTGCTCCTACCGCTGCGGGCTTTTCCCTTGTTCCTCCTGTCCATGCCCACTCCCCGTTCCACCGCTCTCGTTGATCACAGCTTCGTGCCTACGCGGGCCAAGCTGATCGAAGTCGCGGCGTTTCTTGACCGGGTGGAGCGGTACGGTGCGGCCAATGATTTTCGCTGCGAGGCGTTGCGCCGTGCGGCCAAGGTGCTCGTGGACGGGAAGCCGGCGCGGGCTCGCCGCATTTTGGAGCAGCTCAGCGATCCCTCGACCAAGCCCGAGCGTGTTTCCTCTGGCAAAGCCGCGCTCGGCGCGTGGCAAAAGCCCGCCAAGCGGTAGTCTCACCCCACCATGCGCTACATCGAACCTCACGGCCACATGGTCAGCCGCACGACCGACGACTATCAGGCGATGGTCACGGCCGGCTGTGCGGCGGTATGCGAGCCCGCGTTTTGGGCGGGATTTGACCGCAGCTCGGCGGATGGATTTCGCGATTACTTCCGCCAGTTGACCGACTACGAGCCGGCGCGCGCGGCGAAGTTTCTGCTCCCGCACTTTTCTTGGCTCTGCATCAACCCGAAGGAAGCCGAAGACCTCGCGCTCGCGGCCGATGTGCTGGCGATGATCCCGGAGTTTTTGGCCAAGCCCAACGTGCTCGGCATCGGCGAAATCGGGCTCAACCGCAACACGCGCAACGAACTCAAGGTCCTCGAGGATCACGTCGCCCTCGCGGTGAAGCACGACCAACTCATCCTCGTTCACACGCCCCACCTCGAGGACAAGCTCAAGGGGACGCGGCTCATTCTCGATCTGCTCGCCTCGAACCGCGGCGTGAAGCCGGGGCGCGTCATCATCGATCACGTCGAGGAACA